>CAMAYS010000027.1:0-19798 GCA_945862545.1 Bifidobacterium breve
CCTGTCAAGCCGGAGGTCGCGGGTTCGAGTCCCGTCGGGACCGCCAGTGCGTGTGGGGAAACCCACAAGCACACGGTCGAGTAGCTCAGTCGGCAGAGCGTCCGCCTGAAAAGCGGAAGGTCACCGGATCGACGCCGGTCTCGACCACAACATGTTTAGACGCGATATCGAAGGTCTTCGGGCACTTGCTGTCTGCTTCGTAGTTCTCTTTCACGCCAAATTTCTTGGGTTCACTGGCGGATTTGTCGGAGTCGATGTTTTCTTTGTGGTGTCCGGTTTTCTGATCACAACTTTGTTGATCAGCGAACACTCATCAGTCGGGAAGATATCGCTCAAGAATTTTTATGCACGTCGTGCCCGTCGACTCCTGCCAGCGTCTGCGCTTGTCATTGCCTTTACCGCCCTAGCAAGTCGGATCTGGCTCGAACCACTTCGACTCCGCAATATCGGCGCTGATGCTTTCGCCAGTGGCGGTTTCTTTTCGAACATTTTGTTTGGCATCCGCAGTACCGATTACTTGCAGGCCGGACAACCCCCATCACCGTTTCAACATTTTTGGTCACTATCGGTTGAGGAACAGTTTTACATTGTGTGGCCGGCGCTGTTGATCTTGTTGCTTTGGAAGTCTCGTGATCGACATCTTCGGGCGATTGTCGCAATTGGATCTTTGAGCGTCCTCTCACTTTCGCTGAGCATTTGGCAAACCTCACATTCACAGCCGTGGGCGTTCTTCGGTTTGCACACTCGTG
Organism: Bifidobacterium breve; assembly: GCA_945862545.1. Classification (GTDB taxonomy): domain Bacteria; phylum Actinomycetota; class Acidimicrobiia; order Acidimicrobiales; family Ilumatobacteraceae; genus Casp-actino8. The sequence continues at coordinate 750 of CAMAYS010000027.1, forward strand.
CATGGGAACTTGGTGTTGGCGCTCTGGTGGCGCTTTGTTGGAAGTACATCGAACAATTACCTCACATTTTTCGTGCCACTATCGGCTGGTTCGGACTTGCTGCGATCATCGTCAGTGGACTGCTGATCACCGAAAAAATGGCATTCCCTGGGAAACTAGCGTTGCTGCCAGTATTCGCTACAGCTCTTGTCCTGATGGCAGGTCAACACGCTCGTTGGGGTCCACAATGCGTTCTTTCGCTGAAGCCTCTGCAGTGGATCGGAGCTCGTTCGTATTCAATTTATTTGTGGCACTGGCCAGTCCTCATCATCGCCGAGTCGCACGCTGGACGTGGATTAACAGTCAGCGAGCGACTCATCGCCATCGTATGTGCAGTCATTGCCGCGTCACTCTTACATCACTTCTTAGAGAACCCGGTGCGTCATTCAGTCTCTTTGCAAGCCAAACCACGACTCGCACTCATGGTCGGTGGCGCGTTGATCATCTCAAGTCTCGGTGTTGGACTTGTTTTGCGAAATTCGTCAGTTGCTCTCAGCACAGATGTTGTTGCCGAAGCTCCAGTAGCAATCGCTCCTACTACGTCAACAGTTGTCTCTACTGAGAGCACGACTGCGCCACCCGAAACCACCACATCACTCGTCACAATTCCTGAAGGCCCTCCCCCATCCATTGTCAATGCAACGACCCCAATTGAAGCCGTCATTGCTGGTGCATTCACCGACGAAGTCCCGGCAAACTTGCAACCATCATTGCGTGGTGCAACGGGGGACAAGCCCGAAATATATGACAACGGTTGCCACGTCAACTTGATTGCTATTGAACCCAAGATTTGTGTCTACGGTGACGTTGCCTCGGATTTCACAGTTGCACTTTACGGTGACTCTCACGCTGCCCAGTGGTTTCCAGCCCTCAATCAAATCGCAATTGATCATCAATGGCGATTGGTCATTCTTACCAAAATGGGATGCACCACAATTGATCTGATCACCGCCAATTCATTGGTTGGGCCGACGTATCCTGGCTGCCGACCGTGGCGCGAAAAAGTTCTTGAGCGCTTCGTCGCCGAAAATGTTCGGGTGGTCCTAATGACGAGCGCTAATCGCCTAACTGATCCAGCGACTGGCCAACCTTTTGCCGATTCAATCGTCAAAGCTGGTCACGCCACATTGCTACCAGTCTTACAAAACATGGGGATCAAGCCGATAGTAATAACCGATACTCCTTATCCAGGAACCGATGTACCGATTTGTCTGTCAAAGGCAATCAAGAATGTTGGCTCGTGTGCAGTCAGCCGGGACAAAGGAATTCGCGCGAATCGTCAACAAACCAGCATTGATGTCGCAGTCGAAAACGGTGCTCAGTATCTTGACATCAGCAACTGGGTCTGCTCGCTCGACACATGTCCAGTGATTACCGGAAACATTTTGATGTATCGCGATTCACATCACCTCACGACAACATATGTGCAATTCTTGACCCCTTTAATTGAGGCAGCAATCTCGCCCTATATTGACGGCGTGAGATCACGTATCAAAGTTTCTTGAGCCACAGTGGCCACGAGTATTCCATCCTCGCTAAAAACATGGCCGATCACTAAACCGCGGCTGTTACCGATGGAGTGACAGGTGTAATCGTGCAAATGCCAACGATCACTTTGAATGGGGCGATGGAACCAAATGGTGTGATCAAGGCTGGCACCGATGTAATTGCGCCTATCTTCGGGTCGCAACGAAATGTCAGGGTGAGTGCGCACTACCGCATCGCTTGGCAAATCATCACTGAGATAGGCAAAGGCGCAACGATGTAACAGTTGGGCCCGCTTGTCATCAGGGTTACCTAATGCTTCAGTGATCCGAAACCAGGCCATCGACCGTCCGCCGCCTTCGCGATGATCCTGCGGCACATCTGACTGTTCAATCCAGCGCCGATCAAAAACTTCGGACCACGCCGAATTCACGATTCCCTCAGGCGCAGGTACGCCGATGGGAAAGGCGATGGGTTGGGCATCGGCGGCTTCTTCAAAGATCTGAAAACTCGCTTCAAGATTTAAAATCGCACCGTTGCTTTGAGCGGCGACAACTCGCCGCGTGCTAAAACTTTTACCGTTTCGGATGCGATCAACTTCATAACGCACAGGCTCAGTGGTGTCACCACGACGAATGAAATAAGCACGCACTGAATGGGGTTCCATGATTGGGTCCACAGTTTCAGCAGCGGCCCACAAGGCTTGAGCCACAATGTGACCTCCGTATAAGCCACCCCAGGGGTAATGCCTTCCGGCGCCGATGAAAGTGTCTGAACCATGCGGTTCAAGAGCGAAAAGTTGCTGCATTGTCACTGCTACAGACTACGACTGTGGCTTCAAATTTCTATGTGCCGTAGCCGTAACCCAAGTCCAACGCCGTCAACATAGGTTCATAAGCGATTCCCCGTTCGGCTGCCATTGCGGCACAGGTGCCCCCACGATCAACCACAACGGTAATAAAAATCGGTAGTGCACCAAATGCAATCACGGCATCAACCGCTTCCATCAAGGATGTTCCGCGCGTCACCGTATCCTCAGTGATGACCACCTTGTCGCCCGGCATCAGACCACCAGCGATACGACCTGTTACTCCATGATCTTTGGCCTCTTTACGGACGCTAAAACTTCGTAGGTCTCTACCCCTGGTTGCAGCCACGGCGGCAATGCCATAGGCAACTGGATCAGCGCCCATGGTGAGCCCGCCAATGGCAACGACGTCGCCGGGGATAATTGATAACGCCACATCAGCCATCAGCAGAACACCATCGGCGCGACACGCTGTTTGTTTTGTGTCAAGAAACCAGGAACTTTTCGCGCCCGATTTGAGAGTGAACGAACCAGTCTTGAGGGAGTGCTGCAGCACATGATCGCGCAACGCACGACGCGCCGGATCAAGAACTGGCAAGGACCGAGAACTACTACCCATGGCCTCACCCTAACTGAACTAGGTCAGACAGACGTCACGCTTCGTAGCCATGATTATTTTGATCGGCACACACCAACTAATTATGATTTAAGCCATGGCAGCACCAAAGACAGCAATGACAAAGACCCATAAAGCAGCATTGGCCACTGGCCGAGCAGAGGGCAGGATTGTACGCGACTATCTGGAAGCAGCGTTGCGTAATAAGCCAAAGCGCGGACGCAAGCGCACGCCGGACTCCATCAAGAAGCGCTTGGCGGAGATTGCCAGCGAATTCAACGACGCTAATGGAATCACACAATTGAAATTGACCCAAGAGCGTTTCAATTTGCTCGAAGAATTATCCGAAATGGTCAGCGGTCAGCAGATCGGGTCCTTGGAAAAGGCGTTCGTCAAAGTTGCTCGTGCATATAGCGAGCGCAATGGAATTTCTTATTCAGCCTGGCGCGAAATCGGCGTTGACCCAGCGGTGTTAAAAAAAGCAAACATCACTCGCTGAAAGTGGGCATTTTCAGTTCTTGATGGCGTCAAGAGCTATGAACACCCGATCAATGTGGACCAAAGAGCGTTTGAGGTCAAAAGCCTCATCAAGCACCATCTTGTCCACTCTTGCGAGCCGACTGTCAGCCTCAAGTGTCTTTCGGAAATCAGTTGAATGCGCCCACGATGCTGCTGCTGCCTCTTGCACGATGCGATAAGCCTCATCACGACTCAGCCCAGACTGCACGAGGGCCAGTAAAACCGGTTGGCTGAAAACAAGTCCGTGACTGGAGTACAAGTTCTGTTTCATGCGTTCCGGTGACACTTGTAAGCCTTCAAGAAGTCGTCGAAGGCGATGTAAGACATAGTGCGCAAGCATTGATGAATCTGGAAGCACGATTCGCTCAACTGAACTATGCGAAATGTCTCGCTCGTGCCATAACGCCACATCTTGCATAGCGGCCTGAAGATTTCCGCGCAGTACCCGCGACAGACCAGTAATAGTTTCCGCAGAAATTGGATTGCGTTTATGGGGCATCGCTGACGAACCTTTTTGACCGACCTTGAAACCCTCTTCAACTTCGCGGACCTCAGTCCGTTGTAGATGGCGCAATTCAACGGCAATCATTTCGCAGGTATTACCAACGGCGGCGCAGGCCCACATATATTCGGCATGTCGATCACGAGAAATAACTTGTGTCGCTGGCACTGCTCGCAAACCAAGAGCAGTTGCCACACTTTGTTCGACGCGAGGATCAATATTTGAATAGGTCCCCACCGCTCCAGACAACTTGCAGACAGCGATATTGTCTCGCGCGGCTTGTAAGCGACTGCGATCACGGTCAATCTGGAGTGCCCAAAGTGCGACCTTGGCACCAAAGGTCGTGGGCTCGGCGTGCACACCATGAGTACGACCGATCATCACAGTGTCGCGATGAGCTTTGGCCAAGTTGGTCACCACGCGCAGCAACTTTGTCGAAGCATCAATCAATAGATCAGCGGCATCGCGCAACATCCAGCACCACGCGGTATCAACAATGTCACTTGATGTCAGACCGTAATGAATCCAAGAACTCGCACTTCCACCAATACGCGACTGCATCACATCAACGAATGCCGCCACATCATGATCGGTTACTTGTTCGCGTTGTAAAACGTCTTCAATAAATTGTGCATCCACTTGGGGGGCAGCCGCGCGACACGCAGCAGCATCAACTGCTGGCACGGTTCCTAAAACACTGTGCGCTTCTGTCGCCAGCAACTCAATTTCAACCCAACGACCAAAGCGGGATTCGTCGGCAAATATTGATTCCATTTCTGGGAGGGCGTAGCGAGGGATCATAATTTTCCTCCAAAAATTGAAGCCGGCGTCCAGTCCAGAACGTCATCACGTTCGGGGCCTACCCCAATGATATGAATCGGCACGCCCGACTGTTGCTCAACAACGGTGATAAAAGCTTTCGCCTCTGCTGGCAGGTCATCAACACTGCGGCAAGAACGTAGTTCTGTTTTCCAACCAGGCAAAGTCACGTAATCGGGAATCACCTGAGCCAAAACCTCACTGCGATCGGGATATCCGTGAACCAACTCGCCGTCAATGCGATATCCAGTACACACTTTCACTTCATCAAAAGTGTCCAGCACATCAAGTTTCGTCAGCGCCAATTCTGTCAGCGAGTTCACTCGCACCGCATGACGCAACATCACACAGTCAACCCAACCCGTGCGACGCCGCCGACCAGTCACGGTGCCAAACTCGCGACCGATGTCCACTAACTTTTCGCCAATCTCTCCCAGCGTTTCAGTGGGGAAGGGTCCCGAGCCAACGCGAGTTGTGTAGGCCTTGGTGATGCCGATGATTCGATCCAATAATCGGGGACCAAGACCTGAACCGACGCTTGCGCCACCAGCAGTGGGGTTAGATGAGGTCACAAAAGGATAGGTGCCGTGATCTAAATCTAGGAAAGTTGCTTGGGCGCCTTCCAACAAAACATCTTGACCGTCTTCAACTGCGTCGTGCAGCAGACCAATGGTGTCGGCGATGTACGGCTGTAGTCGTTTAGCGAACACGACAAACTGCTCCACAATGGCTTCGACATCAAGTGGCTCACCACCGGCATAGATGACTCCGTCATTTTCAATCAGCGCTCGCTGACGAACCTGTTCAGCAAACGAATCGAGATCGACGCAAGCGCCAACGCGAATGCCGACCCGGCGAGCCTTGTCGGCGTATGCCGGTCCAATACCTTTGAGCGTCGTACCAATCTTGTTCTCGCCAAGGTTGCCTTCAGAGATGGCATCGAAAGATTGGTGCCAAGGAAAAATGAGGTGCGCCTGACTTGAAACCTTCAGTTTGGCGCAGGAAATCCCTCGCGACTCAAGACGATCGATCTCGGCAAACAGAGTCGGCATGTCCACAACCACACCATTGCCGATCACGGGAGTCACATGGTCATAGAGCACACCTGACGGAATCAACTGCAGGGCGTACTTCTCAGTACCGACGACGACTGTGTGGCCGGCGTTGTGTCCACCTTGATACCGCGCCACAACAGAGGTTTCACGGGCAAGTAGGTCAATGACCTTGGCTTTGCCTTCATCACCCCACTGGGCTCCGACGACGACTGTTACTGACATGACACGCTCCTAAAAAATGGGGGGAACGTAACGACACCCTAGTTGCTGAGTGGAATTTAAGTGAACTACTTGGACATTCACTCACAGTTCACGTGAATAACGACTAGATGCTTCCTTCTTGTCACCTGTCTTGAGCAAAATGAATTCCTGTCAACACAACTGTGATGACAATCCGTGAACACAACAGAAAAGGAAAAGAATGATCCCCTCAAAATACACACCAATGCGTAGGTTGGCGTCGATCGCCATCGTCGCTGGTTTGGCACTCGCAGCCTGCGGCGGCGACGATGATGCAAGCCCAGTCGAATCCACTATGGCACCAGCCACTATGGCACCAGCCACAACGGTCGCAACTGGCTCTGACCCACTCGCTGCTCTCTACGAAGAGTGTCAGGCCGAAGGAGCCAAGGTTAACTTGATCGCTCTTCCGGACGAATGGGCCAACTACAAGGGCATCCTCGCGTCATTCGGCGAGAAGTACCCCGATGTTGAGTACCCCGTGGCCAACCCCGATGCATCCTCGAAAGAAGAGATGGAAGCCGTTCAGACATTGGCTGGGCAAGATGACATGCCCGACAACGTTGACGTCAGTCCCGCAGTCGCCCAAGAAATGGTCGACGCTGGTTTGTTTGAGCCCTATGTCTTGACATCGGATGCCGAGATCCCCGCTGGCTTGAAGGATGCCGAGAGCAATTGGACCGCTGCCTACTACGGCATCATGGCCATCACGACGAACACCAAGATTGTGCCCGTCGCTCCGACCTCGTTTGCCGATCTCGCCAAGCCTGAGTACAAGGGTCTCGTTGCCTTAAACGGCGATCCTCGTGAATCCGGTGCAGCATTCGCAGCAGTTATGGCTGCTTCGTTGGCTAACGGTGGAAGTGCCGATGACATCATGCCTGGTATTCAGTTCTTCGCTGACCTGAAGGCTTCCGGCAACCTCGGAGGCACCGATGTCACCAAGGAAACCGTCTTGTCGGGCGAAACTCCGATCGGCATTGACTGGAGCTACAACGTTCCTGGATTGGCCGCCGAGCTTGAGGCAGCAGGAATCACTTACGAAACCAACTTCCCATCCGACGGTATCTACGGCGGTTTCTATGGTCAGGGCCTCATCAAGGATTCACCACACCAGGCTTGCTCAAAGCTCTGGATGGAGCACATCTTCAGCAATGAAGGCGCCCTTGGTTACCTCGAAGGTGGAGCAGTTCCCGCACGCATCGAAGCTTTGACAGCAGCAGGTCTTGTGACCGAGGAAGTCAAAGCCAATTTGCCCCCCGACGAATTGATTGCACAAATCAGCTTCCTTACTCCTTCGCAGATTGCCGCCGCTAAGGCGCTACTTGCTGAGCAGTGGGGCACCATGGTGGCTGACGCCTGATAGTGGTTCCCTCTAACTTTCCTCCCCTGGATAACGAAGGGGCCGTCGCGCAAGCGGCGGCCCCTTCGCATATCCAAAAACACCCCCGCAAGAACTTGGCGTGGTTCGGGTTAGCCCCATTCTTTCTTTTTCTCATCCTCTTTCTTCTCATCCCTGCAGTCAGCGTCTTTACACAAGCACTCCACGACGAAGATGGATCCTTTGGCTTCAGTGCAATGCGTGAGGCAATCTCTGGGCAGAACCTGGATGCCTTTGTTTTCTCATTAACTTTTTCTGCTGGTGCCGCTTTCGTCGGGGTCATTCTTGGAGGACTTCTTGCCTACGCCGCGGCCACAGCAAAGCGACCTCGTTGGCTTCGCAATATCGTCAGTTCGTTCAGCGGCGTTGCCGCCAATATGGGTGGGCTTCCACTCGCCTTCGCGTTTCTCAGTCTTCTCGGACGACAAGGACTTGGCACCAAAATACTGAATGCCTTCGGCTGGGATCTTTATGCCGGTGATTTCAGGCTTGGTGAGATCTCGGGTCTCATCACTGTGTACTCGTACTTCAACATTCCACTCATGGTCCTCGTCATACTTCCTGCGATTGACGGTTTGAAAACTTCATGGAGAGAGGCTTGCTCCAATCTTGGCGGCAACACATGGACCTATTGGCGTCGAGTTGGGCTACCCATTCTCGCTCCATCACTTCTTGGAGGATTCCTTCTATTATTCGCCAATTCATTCAGTGCATACGCAACGGCGCGTCAACTCACTGACAACTCAAAGATCGTTCCACTCAGAATCAGTTTCTTTCTAGGCGGTGACATCTCAATTGGTGAAGATGCTGTTGGATACTCACTCGCTGCATGGATGATCATCCTGATGGGTGTCTGTATGGGTGCTTACTGGCTCCTACGTCGTCGCTCCGAAAAGTGGAGTGCTTCGTGAATAATCCTCGCTATCGTCAGTTGCTGAGTCGCTCCGTTCCAACTTTAATTCTTCTTGCCAGCGGGATCTTTTTCACATTCCCCCTCATTGCGATGGCGAGATTCGCGTTTCAAAACCTGCAAGTCATTGATCTTGGCTGGAATAACCTCTTTGACAAATGGTCCTTCTCATCGGTGACCGCTTCTTTCTCCGATGATTTCTTCTCTGAAGCACTGACTCTCAGTCTGAAGTTAGCCATCGGTACAGCTCTCTTTACCCTTGGACTACTTATTCCCACCGCTGTGTGGGTTCATCTCCGCCTACCGAAGGCTCGAGTATTTGTTGAATTTCTGACCATCTTGCCGTATGTCATTCCAGCGATCGCTCTCGTGGCCGGAATAGTCGTCGTTAAACCACATGCACGATGGTTTCTCAATAGTGACTATTCACTCATTCCTTTTTACGTGGTGCTCGCTCTGCCGTTCACATACCGCAGTATCGACACGGGCTTACGGTCTATTGATCTCAAAGTATTAGTGGAGGCGTCACGAAGTCTTGGTTCAACTTGGTTGGCGACTTTGTTTCGAGTCATCATTCCTAACCTTCGCGCAGCAATCATCTCAAGCACTTTCTTAACCGTTGCCGTTGTTCTTGGCGAGTACACGATTTCAGATGTCCTACTCAAACGTACCTTTCCATCATTCATGGCGCAGTACCGCCAAAGTGATCCCCGTGGCGGATACGCGCTGGCAATCATGGCTCTCATTGGAACCACTTTCCTTTTTGTCGCCATCGGAGTTCTTTCAAGATCCCGTAGTACAAAACTTCAGTCGAAATCGCCACAACTTAAGAATGAGATACTCACATGACTTCCATCAGCTTTACCGGAATCCGAAAAACGTTTGGTGCGACAGTCGCACTTGAAAGTCTTGATCTTGATCTTCAGCCAGGAGAATTAGTCAGCCTGCTCGGGCCTTCAGGCTGCGGTAAAACAACTGCTCTACGCATCGCCGCTGGTTTTGAGGTTCCTGATGCCGGCATTGTTTCGCTGTCTCATCGGGACATCACACGAACTCCAGCCCATCAACGAAATATGGGAATGGTTTTTCAGAGTTATAGCCTCTTTCCCAATTTGACCGTCGTCCAAAATATTGAATTCGGTCTCCGCAATCGCAAAATTGAAAAAGCAAAACGACTGACACGCGTCGGTGAAATGCTCGAACTCGTTCAATTGGATGATCTTGGTAAGCGTTACCCACATCAACTATCAGGTGGTCAGCAACAGCGTGTTGCCCTCGCTCGAGCATTAGCCGTTCAACCAGAGGTCTTGCTTCTCGACGAACCTCTTTCAGCTCTTGACGCAAAAGTTCGCGCCACACTCCGTGATGAAATTCGTCGTATTCAAACAGAGTTAAAAACGACCACACTTTTTGTTACCCATGACCAAGAGGAGGCTTTGGCCATCAGTGATCGGATCGGCGTCATGTCCAATGGTCAACTGGAGCAATTAGGAACTCCTGAAGATGTTTATTTGCGGCCAGCGTCGCCGTTCGTCGCTCGCTTCGTGGGTTCAATCAACGAGTTCCCAAATACCAATGACTCTGGGAAAATTCTGGTGCGACCAGAAGATGTCACAATCTCGACTAATGAAGATGAATTGTCAATGCGCGGAACCATCACCCGAGTGACCTTTCAAGGTCCTGTGACAATCATCTCTGTTCGCGTTGACGTCGTTGATCTCCTCGTGAATGTTCACGCTGCGAGTGGCTCCATCCATACTCACGTTGGTGATCGAGTATCACTTGCCGTTGCGCCTGGACGCGGCATTGTTGAGGCTGCTTAGTTCTTAAGACGTCAGCACGATCTGATTGTCAATTGCATCCACAATGATTGCACCGTCTTCGCCGACTTTGCCCTCAAGGATCAGGACAGATGCACGGTCACCGATCTCGCGCTGAATGACTCGCTTAAGGGGGCGAGCACCGAAATCAGGATCAAAGCCGACTGCGGCAAGTAATGCCACGGCTGCTGGGGTGACCTCTATCGAGATTCGCCGAGCCAAAAGTCTCTCGCGAAGATTCTCAAGTTGAATCATCACGATGTGCGCCAAGTCATCTTGGGTCAAAGAGCGGAAGCGAATAATCTCGTCGATGCGGTTGATGAACTCGGGTTTGAAAAAACCTTGCGGTTCCCCCAGCAAGTTGGAGGTCATCACAATCACGGTATTGGTGAAGTCCACCGTCCGACCGTGGCCATCGGTCAGACGACCATCGTCGAGAACCTGTAACAGAATATTGAAGACATCGGGATGTGCTTTCTCAATCTCATCCAACAACACGACGGTGTATCCGCGACGGCGCACCGCCTCCGTGAGTTGTCCACCTTCGTCATATCCGACATATCCAGGAGGAGCACCAACTAAACGCGAGACCGAATGCTTCTCCGTGTACTCACCCATGTCGATACGGACCATGGCGCGCTCATCGTCAAACAGAAATTCAGCTACCGCTCTCGCCAACTCGGTCTTGCCAACACCAGTTGGACCAAGAAAAAGAAATGAGCCGATTGGTCGCAGGGGATCGGATAATCCAGCACGGCTCCGACGAATTGCATTCGATACAGCGGACACCGCTTCGTCTTGACCAATAATCCGGCGGTGCAACAAAGATTCAAGATTGACCAGTTTGGCCATCTCGCTCTCGAGCAAGCGCGTCACGGGAACTCCCGTTGATTTGCTCACCACCTCAGCAATATCTTCGGCATCAACTTCCTCTTTAAGCATTCGATTGTCGGTCTGAAGAAGATCGAGGTGCCCTGTGGCTTCATTGATACGGCGCTCAATTTCAGGGATACGCCCGTAACTGATCTCTGATTTCTTTTGTAGATCAGTTTCGTATTCGACATTAATCTTGAGTTGTTCAAGTTCTTCCTTGAGATGACGAATGGCGGCAATGGCATCTTTTTCTTGCTGCCAATGCTCACGCATAATCCCTGCGTCATTAGTAAGAAGTTTCAGTTCATCCTCAATAACGTCGAGGCGATCCCGAGACGCAGAATCAGTTTCTTTTTCCAATGCCAACTTTTCAATCTCAAGTTGCATGATCCGTCGTTCCACAACATCAATCTCTGTTGGGAGCGAATCAATTTCAATGCGCAATTTACTTGCAGCCTCGTCGACGAGGTCAATTGCTTTATCAGGCAGAAAACGACTGGTGATATAACGATCTGAAAGAACCGCTGCGCTGATCAAGGCCGAGTCTTGAATCCGCACACCATGGTGGACTTCATAACGCTCCTTAAGCCCACGCAAAATTGCAATCGTGTCTTCGACCGTTGGCTCTCCGACGTACACCTGCTGAAATCGCCGTTCTAAGGCGGGATCCTTTTCAACATATTTGCGATACTCATCAAGAGTGGTGGCGCCAATCATGCGCAGTTCGCCCCGCGCCAGCATCGGCTTAATCATGTTGCCGGCATCCATTGCCCCTTCGGCCCCACCGGCACCAACAATGGTGTGCAATTCATCAACGAAGGTGATGACTTCGCCTTGTGAATCGGCAATCTCTTTCAGCACTGCCTTGAGACGCTCTTCAAACTCACCGCGATATTTTGTGCCAGCAATCAGACTGGCGATATCAAGAGCGATGAGACGCTTATTTTTCAGACCCTCGGGCACATCACCCTCAGCGATGCGTCGCGCAAGTCCCTCAACGATGGCAGTCTTACCCACGCCTGATTCACCAATGAGTACGGGATTATTTTTGGTTCGGCGACTTAAGACCTGTATCACTCGGCGAATTTCCTCATCGCGTCCGATGACTGGGTCAATTTTTCCATCGCGAGCTCGTTGAATCAGATCCTGACCGTATTTTTGCAAGGCCTGAAAGTTTTCCTCTGGGTTCTGCGATGTCACTCGATGATTGCCGCGCACTTCACGAAGTGCCTGTAGCAGTTCCTCACTCCCTATGTCAAGACGCCCGTTCATTGCCGCTAGAAGATGCTCAACAGAAAGAAAATCGTCTTTGAAATCTTTTTGATACTTTTCCGCATTCTCGAGAACATTGCTGAGTTCACGATTCATTCGCGGTTCAGCACCTCCATATGCTTTTGGAAGTTTGGCGACTTTTTCCTCAGCGCCGTTGCGCACCATCAGTGGGGCCAAACCTAACTTGGCTAAAACAGCGGGAACAATCGTGTCCTGCTGACTGACGACGGCAATCAAGAGATGATCAGGAGTAATTTCCGGATTGGATAAAAATTGCGCTTGATCAACAGCGGCAGCGATCGCTTCTTGAGTTTTCAGGGTCCAATTTTTCGGGTTCAAAGCCATAACTGTCATCTCCTCAAGACGTCACTGATTGCAACCAATGCACGGCCGCCTCGGTTAGTTCTGTCGTTCGTTTGTAATCACGCACATCATCAGGAAGATTCGCCAGAGCATCAGCCAGTCGACGCGCGTCATTTGGCCGATCAACTAAATGTGAAAGTGGGCGGACATATGTGCGGATAGTGAAAAGGACACAGTTGGTGCGTGGGAATCGCCTGATTGTCTCCCTCTCAACTCGCAAAAACAATCGATCACCCGCCGTCGGATCCCCGACAGCAGGCACTAACGGTGCCTCAACGGCCGTTCCATCGACCGCTTGATATAACTCATCGGTGTCAAGAACTCCCCAGCCCGTACGCCAAAAAGATTTCTCCGGCTTCAAGCGACTAAAAAATGAATCAATGGGATCTTGTAATTGATCATTCAGGCGATCCACTGGAGCATGTACTTCACTCATTGTTAGACCTAGTTTCGAAGTGAGGTCCCAACGATTAGGGAAGGCCACGCTTCCACCACCGAATACCAACTGCCCATCACGCTCAACCAACAAAGCTAAGTCCTCTTGAATGAGGCGTCCGCAGATGATCAATGGATGTTCGCACCACTGACCGGTGCTATCGGGAGACACGGTCAAGCGTTCATGGCGATGATGATTGACGATCTCATTTCCCTCACGGCTAAACCAATCGGGACGAGTGCTGATAAGAAAATCCACCAAGTTTTCCAAAACTTCGCCGGCTTCATCCTCACTCCCCGGAATGTTGGCATTGACGGTTGCGGGATGTTGCGCGAAAAGTAATGTCTTGGCATCCATTTCATGGTCGTAATCATCGCCAAACTCGATCCAATGTTGAAGATCAAGTGGGCGCAAAGCCAAGCGCCAACGGAAGGCTCCCGCGAGGTAAGGCTGATAATCAGGTTGATCGGTCATCATCAGCGATACTTTCTAGTCACGCCGCAGAACTGGCGCTATCCGTCCATAAACCGTAACGGCCTGATGCAAGGGCACGATGTTGGCTTGTGAGGGCGCATGAGATGAGCGTTGCTCCACAGCGTTGATGGCCTGAGTAGCCAAGAGTCGCAATTGATCGACCTCATTGCGCAGGCGCACAACCTCAGACTCTAGGAACATCACTCGGCGAATACCTTCAACATTCATTCCTTCCGCGGTCAGTTCAGCGATGCGACGCAGGCGAGCAATATCTACTTCGCTATATCGACGATTACCGCCTTGGGTGCGCGCTGGTTGTAGGAGACCACGGCGCTCATAGATGCGCAGAGTCTGCGGATGCATACCCGCTAGTTGAGCGGCTATGGAAATCACGTAAATGGAGTGTTCATTGTTTTGCTGACTCATGAATACCTCACTGACTGTTAGGGAGATTTTCTCTCGGTTGTGAAGCAGCAATGAGTGCGAGCGCTTCAATGGCGGAGCGTTCATCATCTGAGGGTGAAGTCGGTACGACAACTTCAACAGTGACAATCATGTCGCCCTGATGCTTAGCCGTTTTGATGCCACGCCCTTTGACACGATGACGAGATCCACTTTGAGTACCCGCCTTGATCCGGAGAGTAACTTTTTCACCCAACAAAGTTGGCACATCAATATCGGCGCCCAGAACTGCCTCGGGGTAGGTGATCGGAACACGCACCGTCAAGTTGTCGCCGTCACGACCGAAGAGCGAACTCGTACCGACATGACAGATGACAAACAGATCGCCACTCGGACCTCCATTGCGACCAGGTGTACCCTTACCAAGGAGACGAATACGTTGGCCGTCGGCGATTCCTGCTGGAACACGGACCTTGACTTCGCGATTGCGTTTCTCAATACCTGTGCCCCGACAAGTACCACACGGCGTTTCAACAATGTTGCCTCTTCCACCACAACGCGGACATGGTGAGGCGAAGGAGAAAACTCCTTGGTTGTCGTCAACTTGACCTCGCCCGCCACATTGTCCACATGACTTTGCGGTGGTGCCGGGGCGCGCCCCCGAACCGCTACACGTTTCACATCGCGCATCACTGGTGAGATACACGCTCGTTGTTACACCAACAATGGCATCGTTGAATTCCAAGGTGAGTGAAGTTTCAAGATCGGATCCCCGCCGAGGACCAACTCCCGCTCCGCCGCGCGAGCGTCCGCCAGAAAACATCTGAAATAGGTCATTGAACGAACTTGAATCACCGCCAGCAGAAAAATGATTCCCACCTAGTCCACCACCCATGGGACCAAGCCGACGCACTTCATCATATTCACGGCGCTTTTTTTCATCCGATAACACATCGTAAGCAGTTGAAATTTCTTTGAACCGCTCTTCGGCAGCGGCATCACCAGGTCGCGCATCGGGGTGACTCTGACGCGCCAACTTGCGATAGACCTTTGTGATTTCCTTAGGTTCGGCATCTTGAGCGACACCGAGCACGGCGTAGTAATCCTTTTCGTACCACTCGCGCTGTGCTGTCATCACTCACCTCCCCTAGTACGGACTTAACCGCGAACTTTAACCATCGCTGGGCGCAACACGCGCCCTTTCCAGGTGTAGCCCGTTCGCATCACATCAACGACGATGCTGTTACCGTCAGCATCGCCTTCACCCTCTTCATGCATCACCGCATCGGCCTTCATCGGATCGAAAATCTGACCGTCAAGATCTAAGGCTTCAAGACCCTGCTTTTTCAATTCACCGAGCAACAAATTAAATAAGGGTTCAATCTCTGCTGGATGAGAAATGAAAGCGGCCTCACAGGCATCAAGAACACTGAGCAAGGATTCGGCTATGCGTCCGGTCGCACGGTCAATGTCGTCAGCAGTTTGTGAGGCAACGCGCTTGCGATAGTTCTCAAAATCAGCCTGGATCCTTTGCGCCATGTCACGAAAAGAATCCCTCTCAGCCATCAACGCATCAAGAAGTTGTTCAACTGTTGGTTCGGCCTCAGGGATCTCGCCTGGTTCAACAACTTCTGCCTCGGTGACATCATCTGTCTCATTGTGATCAGCATCCATAATCAATGGCTCAACTATCGCCATCGATGATTTCAGCATCAACGATTTCGTCATCATTATCTGTGCCCGATGACTGTCCAGATGCAGAGGTTCCGGCGGCTTCTGAGTCGCGAGCCGCTGCTTCGTACAGTTTCTGGCTGAATGCTTGGCTGGCGGCCATCAATGCATCGGTAGTAGCTTTGGTGACAGCAAAGTCATTACCTTCAAGCGCAACCTTGAGTGCCGCTAAGGGTTCTTCAACGGCGGCCTTCTCTTCAGCGGTGACTTTTTCGCCTTGCTCGCGCAGAACTTTTTCGGTCTGGTACACCAACGAGTCGGCATTGTTACGAACTTCGGCTTCTTCGCGTCGCTGACGATCTTCCTCGGCGTGGGCTTCCGCATCTTTGACCATCTGATTGATGTCATCTTTTGACAGCGTCGACTGACCACTGATCATCATTGACTGTTCCTTATTTGTGGCACGGTCTTTGGCACTGACATGCACGATGCCGTTGGCATCAATATCAAAAGTGACCTCAATCTGCGGCACGCCGCGCGGTGCTGGTGGAAGATCAACCAACTGGAATTTTCCGAGAGTCTTATTGAATGAAGCCATCTCGCGCTCACCTTGAATCACATGAATCTCCACAGAAGGCTGCATATCTTCGGCAGTGGTGAAGACTTCGGTACGCTTGGTAGGAATGGTTGTGTTGCGTTCAATGAGTCTGGTCATCACGCCACCCTTTGTTTCAATACCAAGTGACAGTGGTGTGACGTCAAGAAGCAAAACATCCTTCACGTCACCCTTCAGAACTCCAGCCTGAACAGCGGCGCCAATGGCGACAACTTCGTCTGGGTTAACAGTCTTGTTGGGCTCTTTGCCCGTCAACGACATCACGAGTTCTTGAACGGCGGGCATACGGGTTGAGCCACCGACCATAATCACGTGCTGAATCTGACCCTTAGTCAAGCCAGCATCTTTAATGGCCTGCTCAAAAGGAATGCGGCAACGCTCAATGAGATCTGCGGTCATCTCTTGGAATCTTGCCCGAGTCAAAGACTCGTCCAAGTGCAATGGGCCTTCTGGCGTGGCAGTGATGAACGGCAAGTTGATCTGTGTCTGCTGAACTTGGCTGAGTTCAATCTTTGCTTTTTCAGCAGCTTCTTTGAGACGCTGTGTGGCCATACGATCGTTCGCCAAATCAACACCATGTGCTGACTTGAATTGATTGACAAGCCAGTCGATAATCCGTTGATCCCAGTCATCTCCACCAAGGACGGTGTCACCATGTGTGCTCTTCACTTCGAAGACACCATCGCCGATTTCAAGAACCGAAACGTCGAAGGTTCCGCCTCCAAGGTCAAAGACCAAAATTGTTTCGTCCTCATCACCCTTATCAAGACCATAGGCAAGAGCGGCGGCGGTTGGCTCGTTGATGATTCGCAGAACCTCTAAACCGGCAATCTGACCGGCCTCTTTGGTTGCCGTACGTTGCGCGTCGTCAAAGTACGCAGGCACGGTGATGACGGCTTGAGTCACGGACTCACCCAAGTAGGCCTCGGCATCACGCTTCAACTTCATCAAAGTACGGGCACTGATTTCTTGGGGCGAATACTGCTTGCCATCAATATCCTCGCTGCGCCAGGTTGTTCCCATATGGCGCTTGACCGAGCGGAAGGTGCGATCCGGGTTCGTGATGGCCTGGCGCTTGGCTACTTCGCCGACCAGGACTTCGCCTGCTTTGGAGAAAGCCACGACCGACGGAGTCGTGCGTGAGCCTTCTGAGTTGGGGATGACTACCGGTTCGCCCGCTTCAAGAACTGAAACGACTGAGTTGGTGGTACCGAGATCGATTCCTACTGCCTTTGCCATGATGGTCAACCTTCCTTAGGGGGTATTTGGGGGAGTTTTTGCGAATGTTGCGTCGCTGTGGGTCAAGATATCCACTTTCTGGGTCCTTCGCAACTCGTCAAGACAAATCCTTAGTCACTTTGACTCAAGTTCTTTGGTGGAAGGGGGCTGAGAATGATGTGGCACAATGAAAACATGACCGCTCATGATCTTGTGATTCGTAACGCCGCCATCGTGGACGGCACTGGAGCCCCCATTCGCCACGGTGATGTGGCAATGACCGACGGCGTGATCACCGAGGTCGCCAAGTCCATCTCGGGGCGGGGCACACAAGAAATCGACGCTGACGGCCTGACGGTGACCCCCGGATTCGTGGACATCCATACTCATTTTGACGGTCAGGCCACTTGGGATCCGATCCTCGCTCCGTCGAGTATTCACGGCGTCACCTCAATTGTGATGGGCAACTGCGGCGTCGGCTTCGCTCCTGCACTGCCGACTGCCGAACAGCATGCGTGGCTGATTGGAATGCTTGAAGGAGTTGAGGATATTCCCGGAACGGCGCTAGCTGAAGGCATGGCATGGGACTGGGAAACATTCCCCGAATACATGGACGCCTTAGATCGCCGTCAGTATTCAATTGACGTGGCAGCTCAAGTTGCTCACGCTCCCTTGCGTGCCTATGTCATGGGCGCACGCGGTGCTGATCCACTCGAAGCACCAACAGCAGATGAATTGACGCGCATGGCCAAGATGGTTCAAGAAGGTATGCGTTCTGGGGCGTTGGGCTTTACGACGAGTCGCACGTATCTTCATCGCACAAAAGCGGGAGCACCATTAGGAACACGTTTTTCTTCAGCCGATGAACTGCTGGCACTTGGAACCGCGATGGCCGAGACGGGAACTGGAGTTGTGCAATTAATCTCCGATGCCTACCAATCTCCGGATAATGATTTTGCTATTGAAGAAATGCAGTTGATGGAAGCCATGGCCCGCACGATGGGTCGCCCATTGAGCATGACTGTGCAACAACCTGAGCCTTTGCCAGATCGTTGGCGTGAAGTGGGAGCCTGGGTTGAGCAAGGCGTCAATAAGGGACTCTCATTAGCAATGCAAGTCGCAGTTCGTCCGATTGGTATTTTGCAGGGGCTCACCGCAACTGTCAACCCATTATTGCCATGCCCCAGTTTCACCGAGATTGCTCAACGACCACTCTCTGAAATTGTTTTCGCCCTGCGCGACCCACAGCGCGTTGCACGCATTGTCGCCGAACATCATGCCGCTCTTGCGCATATGGAGGGTCTCGGCAGCGAAATGTTTGGTGGCTTTCACAAGTTGTATCCCATGGAAAATCCAGTCAACTACGAGCCTTCACCTTCAGACTCAATTGCTGCTCGAGCACAGGCAGCAAATCGCGATGTTGTGGAGTTTGTTATTGAACTCATGACGCAGGACGATGGCAATCGCTTGCTGTATATGCCCTTATTCAACTTTGCGCACAACAATCTTGATGACATTCGCGAAATGTTG
>CAMAYS010000028.1:0-19636 GCA_945862545.1 Bifidobacterium breve
CATCTACTGATCCGTCGATAATGACCATTAACTCGTATGCACGCATCATAAGCGTGTGACTCCCTTCGGACACGATGACGGCGTTTCCGGCATCGGGGCCCCTGCTTGGGGCAGGGTATTTACTGACATCGGGAGTGTATCGGGAGAAAGAAGGAACCTCACACGGACAACTATCCCAGAAGGGTGTGACGCAGATGATCTGGTTCGAGGATGAGCCCTAGCGGCGGGTCAGACGCACCAGTGAGGCCGCCGATAAGGACAGCCCAAAAGAGACCGCCCCCTCACGCGTTGTGATGGCGCCACCTGGACGTAGATAGCCCGCAATCGAGCCTGGGCGAAAACCCTGAAAAACCAAGGCTGGGTAATCCCCTGCAAGACCCCAGTGGGCAACGAATAAACCCACGATGATGGCCACGATAGATACGGGCACAGCCAAAGTTTCAGGTGGCATACGAGATGCCAAAAGCAAGGTAAACGCTGCGCTCATCAGCAATAAAACTCCGACTGCAAGGAATGCAATGAATAAATACTGCACGACTCCAACGAGTCCGCCGCCACTTTGATCGCCACAGTCAACCATGGCTCGTGTTGGTGCGGTGGGATTGTCATACGGAAACACCTGCAATAACTGACACGGCGAGCCATCGCTCATCTGCGGCAATCCATCCACAAATTTCACGCTAAATTCGTCGTTCGCCGCCCCCGAGACCAAAAGCCCGAGCGCACTCACGAGAACCATTCCCAGACCTACAACGGCATCGCGTTGCAAGCGGCGACTGACTTCATAAGGCAACCAACTATTCCGCTTGCGCCCACGACGACGCCCACCCATCTTCAACATCGTCTAGCCCACTTTGCGATCGGGTCGTTGTCCACCAATGGGGAGTACGCGGACTAGATGATGCCACTTACAAGCACAGCAGGCTTCAACGACATAAGCCGTGTATTCCTCGGGACGACGATGAAACTCAGCGAGCTCCTTATTATCAGCGACGACTTTGCCATGGGACTGTAAACGAGGTCCAAAAACATACGTCACCAAACTCAATTCACTGACATCACAAATAGGACACTTCGTCTGAATCCGTTTGCCAATGCCGCGCGCCGCGCGCATCAATTCAGGATGAGCATCACATACTTCTTCACGACCTAAACGGCCACGATGGTATTCGTTGATGAGATGGCGGCGCTCAAGACGATGGTCAACTAAGCCGGCACGAAACGATGCCACGCCGCGTAACGATCCAGATCCAAAGGTCTCCTTGTTCGCAGTCATCGGATGTAGATTAGCCCGCGATTGACCCAGCGTGTCTTAACCAACAGCAGATTGCTCGGTCCACCATGTGTCCAGTCGCCGCCCAATTTCCTCATCACCAATCAGACCTTCTTCAAGACGAATCTCCAACAAAAAGGACAAAGCCTTACCCACCACTGGGCCAGCAGGTAGCCCGAGGCGCTCCATGACTGCCAAACCATCTAGTTCGGGTCGCATGGACTTGAGTTCTTCCTTAGCAGCAAGTTCAATAATGCGTTCTTCGAGTTCATCCATACGTTGCGATAGACGAGCTGCCTTGCGCTCATTGCGCGTCGTGCAGTCACAGCGAGTGAGCACATTTAGTTCGTTTAATAAAACGCCAGCGTCATTGACATAGCGCCGTACCGCCGAATCACTCCAGCCCATTTCATAGGTATGAAAACGCAAATGTAGGCGCACCAGTTCAGTGATCGCCACAACATCTTCATTGGGGAATCGCAGAGCCACGAGGCGCTTACGGGTCATCTTCGCGCCTTTGACATCGTGCATGTGAAAAGTAGTGCCTTTGCCTTCAATGAATCCGCGGGTCGCAGGCTTCCCAACGTCATGGAACAACGCCGCTAACCGAGTGATACGAAAATCGAAAGATTCATTGGCATCGGCGTGCACATTCTCGATCACTGCAAGGGTGTGAGTCAGTACATCTTTGTGGCGATGAATAGGATCATGCTCAAGACGCATCGCAGGAAGTTCGGGAAGGAAGTTATCTGCCAAACCAGTTTCCACTAAAAACCATAGGCCAGCACTTGGGGACTCAACGGTGATGAGTTTATTTATCTCGTCGCGAATCCGTTCTGCTGAAACAATCTCTAAACGGTCTTTGTACTGTTTGACCGCTTCAACCAATTCGGGAACGGGATTCATGTTGAAACGAGCAATAAATCGGGCGGCGCGAATCATCCGCAATGGGTCATCACTAAAACTGATGTCTGGATCGAGGGGCGTGCGTAAAGTGCGTGTCATCAAGTCACTCGCACCGTTAAATGGATCAACCAATGTTGGTGAATCGCTCGTCAGTTCGAGAGCCATAGCGTTGATCGTGAAATCGCGACGAGACAAATCAATCTCTATGGCATCAGAAAACTCAACATCTGGTTTGCGTGTATCGGCGTGATATGCCTCAGCGCGATGAGTGGTGATTTCGTAGACCCGATCACCTTTACGTGCTCCGATCGTGCCGAACTTTTCTCCTTGAGTCCAAATCGCGTCGGCCCAGCCATTCAGTAGACGCTTGATCTCGTCTGGTCGGGCGTTTGTCGTGGCATCAAAGTCAATCGCCGTGCTGGCATGGCCGCCAAGCAGGTCGCGGACAGTGCCACCCACCAAGTAGAGACGCTTATCAGCCGCACGAAATAACTCACTGACCTCGGCTAATTCTGTGAGTACTGGGGCAAAGCGATCGGGAACCACGGGTGTCAGGCTATGAGGTCGGCTGGATAGTTGGGGGGTTCTTTTCGTCGACATTTGGTGGACGCGACGGGTTAATGCGTCTAGTGTGAGTATGCACATGCATCTTGTGAGTAGACGAAAAGCACAAATGCTCAACTAAAGGAGACATCATGATCCCATCAGATCATCTCAATCGTGAACACTTCAATCGCCGCACCTTGTTGGCTGGCACCGGCGTCAGCGCCCTCGCGCTCTTGATCGCCGCCTGTGGTGGCGACGATAAAGGCATGGCAGGAAATACTCCTGGAGGTTCGGGCTCATTGAAAGAGATCGATCTTTTGACCGTCGCTTTCCCCTCATCGCTTTCCAATCTGTACCCAGGGCAAGAGGCTGGAAACTTCAACTACTACGTGGCTTGCCTCGTCGGAGAGGGTCTGGTAGCCCCCGATGGAACTGGCAAGTTGGTGCCGGCATTGGCCTCGAAGTGGGAACAAACGTCACCCACGACATACGTCTACACCTTGCGCGATGGTGCCAAGTTCAGCGACGGAGTCCTGGTCACCCCTGAGGATGTCGTCTATTCAGTCGGTATCTCAAAGGACGAAGAAAAATCCCCCAACATTGCTTACTACTGGTCCAATGTTGACAAGGCCGAAAAGACCGGCGATAACGAAGTCACCATCACCTTGGCCTCCCCTGATGTCGCATTCGAATGGGGCCCTTGTGCCGCCAATGCTTTGTGGATCACCTCGCAGGCTTACGTCGAAGGTAACGGCGGCGAAATGGGAACACCCAAGGCCCTGTTATACGGCACAGGCCCATATAAGGTCACCAAGTTTGAGCCAGACACCATGGTTGAACTTGAGCGCGTCGACACTTGGTGGGGTGGAGTTCCACCAGTAAAGACTGTTCGCATTGAATTCATCACTGAAGAAGCAACCCGCGTGTTGGCCCGTAAGTCGGGCGACATTGACTTGGCGATCAGTATCTCGCTTGATCAACTCAGTCAGTGGGAAAGCGCAGCCGACACATCAGTGTTGTTCGCTCCAGACCGCAGTTACGCCGGCATTGACTTCAACACCGCTGTTGAACCCTTTGATGACATCCATGTACGTCGAGCCATTGCTTATGCCTGCGATCGAGCGACTATCGTCGAAAAATTACTCGTTGGTCATGGTGAGCCAGCCACGGCGCTCATCACACCTGATCAGATTTCGTCGGTGCTTGGACTCGACGGAGCGCGCAAAGCGCTCAAGGAAGTTCTTGATCTTCCCTTCGATCTTGATAAGGCCAAGGAAGAGCTCGCACTGTCAAAAGTGCCAGAAGGTTTCTCCACCAAAGTTGGTGTGTCATCGAGCGCACCACAAATCAGTCAGTTCTTCCAGCCGCTGGCCGAAACCGTCAAGCCACTTGGCATCAACATTGAAGTTGAAGAGATGCCCGTTGAGCAGTGGTACGACACGATTGGTTCAGCCGATTGGGGCTTGGCCTACATGTGGTATTTCAACGCCACCGGAGATCCAGCCGAAATGTCATCCTGGTTCTTGGGTGAAGGCAACCCTGCTTCATACACCAATGATGCTGTTACCGAGCTCATGGCTCAGGCCAAAGAAGAGACCGATCCTGCCAAGCGCGTTGAGATTTTGATTGAGGCACAAAAAGCTGCTTTAGCTGATATCCCATACATCCCGCTGTGGTGGGGCGAGGCCGCGACGGCTATCAATAGCAAGTACACCATCGAGGACTTTGGTTCGTACTCACTGCTGTCGCCGTGGACACCGCGCATTCTCACCGTCGATTGACCCAACTACTATCTCGCGGTTCGCTGACACGATTTATCGTCGTTCGTCTAGCGGCCACGGGTCTCTTGTTGTTGGTGCTCTCATTTGTTGTCTTTGCACTTTTACATCTCACACCTGGTGACCCTGCGCGCAACCTTGTAGGAGTTCGTAATGTCACTCCCGAATTGCTACAAACAATTCGCGATAAGTATCACCTCAATGATCCGTTCATGAGTCAGTACCTGCACTGGTTGGGCAATGTGTTGCACGGTGACTTTGGTGAATCCATTCGTAATAACACCACGGTGACAACCTTGTTATCTGATCGAGTGACACTCACGTTGCAACTCGCCGGTTTGTCATTTGTCTTGACTGTGCTTGTTGCGGTTCCACTCGGTATTGCTGCCGCGTGGCGATCAGGCTCGGTACTTG
The DNA here is from genome assembly GCA_945862545.1 of Bifidobacterium breve. Classification (GTDB taxonomy): domain Bacteria; phylum Actinomycetota; class Acidimicrobiia; order Acidimicrobiales; family Ilumatobacteraceae; genus Casp-actino8. The sequence continues at coordinate 4,918 of CAMAYS010000028.1, forward strand.
ACCGTTCTGTCAGCGTTGCGTCAATTGTGGGCATCGGAGCTCCAACATACGCAGTTGGATTATTGTTGCTGTACATCTTTGGCTTGTGGCTGGACATCTTCCCGGTGTACGGAAGTGGTGAGAGTGGATTTGATCGCTGGTGGCATTTGGTTTTACCAGCAATCACATTGGCTAGTGGACTTGCTGCCATGGTTTTCAAATTGACCAGAACGGCAGTTGTCGCTGAACTCAATCAGGACTACGTAGCCTTCGCCCAAAGTCGTGGTTTGTCGCATCGTCAAATACGATCACTCGTCTTGCGTAACGCCATGATTCCTGTCGCCACAAGTTTGGGATTAGTGTTCGCATTTTTATTCGGCGGGACAATCTTAGTTGAAGTAACTTTTGCCCTTCAGGGCATCGGTTCTCTACTCGCTGGATCAGTTACATTTAAAGATCTTCCGGTTGTACAAGCCATCACTTTGTTGACCGCAACAGTGATCGCTCTCACTGCTCTGGCTGTTGATGTGTTTTATTACGCCGTTGACCCGCGTGTTCGAAAACGGGGCTTACGATGAGTCGTCGTGCGTTAATACCTGTCGTGACGGGAATCCCGTTGGCAATGATCGCTATCTTCGTCGTTGCCTCGCGATGGATCGTGCCGAATGCGACGCGCCAAGACATCATGACTGGAGTGACGTCTCCGGGAACTGCGGGCCATCTTTTCGGTACCGATCAACTTGGTCGTGACATCACACAATTAGCGATTGCTGGCGCTGGCTCTGCGGTGGTCGGACCAGTTGTGATCGCGCTTGGTTCAATGATGATCGGCATCATGCTTGGTACTTTTGCTGGCTATATGGGTGGGTGGCTTGACTTGCTGCTTTCGAAGTATGCCGACTTGTTGCTTGCGCTCCCCACAACTCTTGTCGCTCTTGTTGTCACTGGACTCATTGATGGCGGATATTGGGTCACCGTTTTAGTGCTCATCATGTTGTTCTCGCCAACGGATATTCGTATGGTTCGTGGCTCAGTTATTGCTCAAACCAGTCGGCCATATATTGAGTCAGCAAAGGTTTTAGGTCTCGGCCGATTACGCATCATGTTCCGTCATATCTTGCCCAATGTGTTGCCCGTTGCATTTTCAACGATGTTGCTCAATGTTGCTTTTGCGTTGGTGTCAATGTCAGCCCTTTCGTTCTTGGGACTCGGTGTCGGGCCAGGTGTTCCGGATTGGGGACGTCAACTCAGTGACAGTCGAGATCTTCTTGATCGCAACTGGGGTTCACTTGTCCTCCCAGCAACGTTGATCATCATCACTGCCGCAGCCATCAACCTCTTGGGCGATTGGTTACAAGAGCGCTTTGAAGAACGTTCGGTGCAGCGATGAATCGCGGGCTGTACTTGAGCAACCTGGTAGTCACAGGTCCAACTGGGCTCATTGTGACTCGCATGGATCTACGTCTCGAACCCGGACAAACCGTGGCCTTGGTTGGAGAGTCAGGTTCGGGTAAATCCATGACAGCTAAGGCCATGACTGGCTTGTTGCCGCGAGGAGTCACAGCGACGGGCATTCTTCAACTTGACGATATTGCAGTTGACCTCGCACTTGGACCACAAGTGCTCACTGATTTACGCGGTAAGCACATCAGTTTGTTATTACAAAATCCTTTTACAAGTTTGAGTCCAGTACATCGCTGCGGTGAACAAATCACTGCTGCGTTGGCGCCCGACCTACGGCGATCAAAAGACGAAATTCGGCGCCGTCTAGACGAAGTTGATCTACCTGAACGCGTTGCACGCCAATACCCCTTTGAGCTTTCTGGTGGTATGCGACAACGGGTCGCGCTTGCAGCCAGTTTGGCAAGCAACCCACAAATCTTGATCGGTGACGAACCGACCACGGCGCTTGATGTCACGACGCAACGCGAAATGCTTGACCTACTTGAACGCATTCAAGGCGAACGAGATATGGCGCTACTTTTAATTACTCACGATCTCGGAATCGCTCGTGAACGTGCCGACAGAATTCTGGTGATGTACGCCGGAAGGCTCGTTGAGTCGGGTGAAGGTGCCGATGTCTTCGCACACGCTCAACACCCCTACACGGCAGGCTTACGCGACAGTGATCCACCCCTAAAACATCGCCTTGTTGAATTGCCAGCGATTTCTGGTTCAGTACCGCGTCCTTGGGAAGTTGCGGTCGGATGTGTTTTTGCACCTCGTTGTGATCGTGCCGACGATCGTTGTCGTACCGATACTCCCGAACTCATCGGAACAACTTCGCAAGTTGCTTGCTGGAAACCCGTCACGGTGGCTGATACGCCTCATCTCATTCAGATTGCGACCGATGTACAAGCCCAAAATACTGACGCCGATCTTGTTGTCGTAAAGGCCGTAAGCAAGAGGTTCTCACCATCTGCTCCATTGGCATTAGACAATGTTGATATTTCCATTCGACTTGGCGAGGCAGTCGGAATTGTGGGCGAATCTGGCTCAGGTAAGACCACCTTGGCCCGATGCCTCATTGGACTCGAAAGTTTTGGGTCAGGGGCTATTTCATGGTCAATCGCCGCGCCAATGGCCCAGCGCGCACAGATTGTTTTTCAAGACCCCACATCTGCATTGAATCCAGCAATGACGATTGGATCGTCCTTGGCTGAGGCTTTGCGAGTGGGTGGCCGGGACAAGTCCGAAGTACCTGCTCTTTTACAACTCGTTGGTCTCCCTGCCGAATACGCCAAGCGTCGACCTCATGGATTATCGGGTGGCGAACAACAGCGTGTTGCGATCGCCCGAGCAATTGCCCCAAAACCAAAACTCTTAATTTGCGATGAGCCAGTTTCGTCTCTTGATGTTTCAGTCCAGGCGCAAATTCTGAATTTGATGAACTCCCTGATTAAAGAGTTGGGCATCGCTCTACTTTTCATTACTCATGATTTGGCAGTTGTCCGACAGATCGTCAGCCGGGTATATGTCATGAGCAACGGCCGAGTGGTTGAGTCAGGAACCATGGAGAATGTGTTGCACTCTCCTCAACATGAATACACACGTCAACTCTTCTCATCGGTGGCTGGAAAATGAACTCTGAACTCAACCAAAATATTCAACACATCCATAGCAGCAATGATGAAGGTACCATCGTGCGCCGAAATGTCGCTCATAACATGCGTAAAGTTCGTCTTGCGCGCGGTCGAAGTTTGCGGGACTTAGCCGCCGAGACAAATTTCAGTACCTCACTTTTATCGCAAATTGAACGTGCTGTGGCAAATCCAACGGTGGTCGCTCTGACTCGAATTGCTGCGGCACTTGATATCAGCTTTGCTGACTTGACTCGCTCAACTGCGATTGAAACTGAAATTATCCGCGCTGATCCGGCAGACTCAGATCAACCACGAGCGCGAATGCTTTTCGCCATGATGCAACGGCGGCGGTTTGACATTTCTGAAGGAAAATTGCCGGCCCATCAATCAGGAGTCTTTAGTGATCATGGCCAACAATCAGTTGAGTACGCCTACGTCATCTCTGGATCGGTCACTTTGAGACTCGGTAACGAAACCTATGAACTTGGTGAGCATGATGCAATCCGATTCTCTTCAGAGGTTGCTCATGCGTACAGCACTGGCGATGCTCCCGCCATTCTCTTAACAGTTGTGAGTTACGACGATGAATAGTCCTTCAAGTACTGCCCGCCTTCTGGCTAACCGTGCGCCAGTGTCAGCCCACCTCAGCGACGATCAACAATCACTGATCGTCAACACGGTTGAGATACCGATCGGTTCTCAAGACGCTCTCAAGAAAACATGGGTAATTAATCTTGCAACTGGACAAGAGTCAGAACTATTGGAAAAAGATCCGATCAGTGAACGATTTGCACCGAATGACGAGGGCACAGCCCTATCGCCGGACAAAAAGTTAGTAGTGGTGATTAAGGGACGCGGTTCAGCTCTGGATGTCACCAGCCCATATCGCTGGACACGACCCATTCGATATTTTGACGCCTTGAGTGACCTAGATGATCCTCCTCAGTTGCAACTCATTGATCTTTCAACTAATGAATCGCGATGGCTCACAGACGATGGTTGGCGGTGGTCATCTGTGCGGTGGTCACCGAACGCCGATGCCATCTTCGCCTGTCGTTCCCTGGATCCACTTGGGCGTGACGGTTATCAATACGCCAACTTGATTGATCTCGGAGGCAATATTCGTGCTCTCCCTATCCCGGGTGGCCGTTCCATTGTTGGAACTTGGCTGGCCGATGGTCGGTTGGCGGTCATCGTTGCCAGTCCTCAAGGAAAGCCGCCTGGGAGCGAAGCATGCCTCTACATCGTGGATGGTGACATTGCAGGCATCATTGATGTGCCTGACCTTTTCGGTGATGTCTACGGGGACCAACCGGCTGAACTTGCTGACTCTTACGACAACATTCTCTTGGCCCACCCTGACGGTTCGCTGATCATCCGCACTGGATCTCGCGGACGGATGGGAGTTGTTCGCCTCGATCCTGATCAACCAAATTCACTTGAATATCTCATCAATGATGACCGCTGCTGTTCCCCAGTGGCGACAACTCAGAGTGAATTGATTTTCACTACGCAATCGTCAACCTCACCCGTCGAGATTGCGGTCCTTGATTATGAAACGAGAACCGAACGTCTATTAACCCACTTCAATCAGGTTGATGACTCTCCACTTGTGGTGAATCGCTTTACGATTGAGACTCCCGACGGATTCACGCTTGATGCTTGGTTCTTGTCGGCGCACAAAACGACTCAACCTCTTCCAACTGTCAGTATCATCCACGGTGGACCGCACTTTGCTTACGGTGAAGCATTTTCTCTTGATGCTCATGCTCTATGTGCGGAAGGTTTCGGTGTCTTGTACACCAATGTTCGAGGTTCGACTGGCTATGGCGATGCGTTCGCCCACGCGAGCCATTCAAATTGGGCAGAAGGACCCGCAAGCGATCAATTGCTCGTGATTGATCAAGCAATCAAACTCGGTTTGGCTGATGAGAGAAAACTCGGCATCGCTGGAAATTCTTATGGCGGATATTTGTCGGCGTGGTTGGTCTCCACAACCAAACGCTTCAACGCGGCAGTCATCGAAAACCCTGTTATTGATTTGGTCTCGATGTACGGCACGAGCGATATCGGCGCGACATTCGTCCCGAATCAATTTTCTGGCGCTCCTCATGAACACATCGAAAAGTATTATCAACAGTCACCACTTCTCCAAGCTCACAACTGCACAACACCATGTTTATTTGTCATTGGTGAAGACGATCGACGTTGTCCGCCAGCCCAAGCATGGGCCATGCACCGAGCTCTTTGTGTGAGAGGAACCACAAGTGAAGTGCTCGTGCTTCCTCATTCGTCACATGAAGGAAGTACTTATGGTCCACCTAGTGGACGCCTTGCCCACGATGACGCATTAGTTGAATGGATGACCCGATGGCTGAAATAGATCGCGAATCTCTGTTGGCGACCCACCCACTCATCGACGAAATCGCCCAGCAATGCGCCAACGAGATGCACCTGCCGGGTATGCAATGGGGAGTCGTCCTAGACGGCGAACTTGTTCTTGTTGGATCAGTTGGTGCGATCACCGATCACTCCACTCGCTATCGCATTGCGTCAATGACCAAGAGTTTTACTGCGGCGGCCGTTCTCAGTTTGCGTGATGAGGGTGTTCTCGCTCTGGATGTTCCTGTGGGTCTATACGCCCCCGAATTGGCAGATATTGTCGGTCCAGATTCTTCGCCACCAATCACACTGCGACACCTGTTGTCGATGTCATCAGGGTTAGCCACTGACGATGCTTGGGCAGACCGCCACCTTGACGCCACGACGGACGAGATGAACCGGATCTATGCGGATGGCCCCGAGTTCGCTTTTGCTACAGGCACGAACTTTGAATATTCAAATCTTGGATTTGCTCTCATTGGTCGGGTCGTCGAACGCGTCACAGGCCGGAAAGTTCGCGATCATATTGATGAGCGTTTTCTCGGCCCTCTCTCAATGTCGGCCACAACTTGGGATCAACCACATCATGCTCCGTGGGCGGAACCCTTGCGCTTAGTCGATGACACACATATTGCTGATGGCGCACCACTTTTGGGCGACGGTGAGATTTCTCCGATGGGAGGATTATGGAGCACTGTTGCTGATATCGCACGTTGGGTGTGTTGGCTTGATGAAGCAAACGCCGGGCGAGATTCATTGACTGGACAACTCAGTATTGCTTCACGCCGAGACATGCAATCCGTACATACATTTATTGGTGACAGTGAACTTAATGGCCAGAGTGCCCCAGGTGGATATGGCTTTGGGCTTCTGCTACGAGATGATCCACTTTTAGGAATGACCGTTTCTCATTCGGGCGGCTTGCCTGGCTATGGCAGCAATATGCGTTGGCTATATGGTCGCGGTCTCGGTGTTGTTGGCTTATCAAATGTGACCTATGCGCCTATGGGAGTCTTTACTCAACGGGTATTGAAGTTGTTTCATTCGGCTGATTTGATTCATCAACCCATCACACCACTCACACCACTACTGCAACAGCGTGTCACGCAATTAATTGAATTACTCAATGACTGGAACGACGATCAAGCACGATCCTTATTTGCTGACAATGTAGAACTCGATACCTCATTCATGATTCGACAGATGGCCGCCGAGCGAATTGTCGCCGAGTGTGGCCGTCTGCAAGTGGAAAAGATTCAAGCACAAAGTCGGACCTCGGCAACTGTGATCTTGCGTGGCGCAACGGGTCAGCAAAAGATAAAAATTGAACTCTCTCCCAAACACGGTGGTCTCGTGCAGTGGTACGGGACAAGCGCTTAGATTTCGGCGCTTGTGCAAGTCACCAAAGTTCGTTGGATGTCCAATGAGATTCAATCGTGGCAATCATCGCTCGGGCTTCATCGCCACTACCACTACTCGGTTTCTCATCAGCGTGAGACTCCCCCGCCATTGCCGACAAAGTGCTCGCCGATGACATGCGCAGTGCATCCAAGTCGTATCCGCCTTCAAGCATCACTAAACGCCGACCCGCGGGAACCAATTGCAAAATACGTTGCATCATCAGCGGGTAATCGCCGGCCGTTAATCCCATCTCGGTGATCGGATCACTGCGATGAGCATCAAAACCAGCCGAGACAATCAACCAAGTCGGTGCAAACTTTTCACTGATCGGAAGAACCAAACGATCAAACGCGGCAAGGTACACATCGCCCCTTGAATCGGGTGGCAATGGAATGTTCATTGTGTATCTCGCACCCGCACCAACACCAGTTTCGTCGTACCAACCAGTACCTGGGTATAGCGGCCACTGATGCACAGAAATAAACATCACTCGCGAGTCATCGTAAAAAACATCTTGGGTCCCATTTCCATGGTGGGCATCGAAGTCCACGATGAGAACCCGTTCACCCGCGTCGGCAAGAGCCGCAGCAGCCACGGCCACATTAGAAAACAAACAGAACCCCATCGTCTCGGTACGTGTGGCGTGATGGCCCGGTGGACGAACGGCACAAAAAGCAGAATCTGCTTGTCCACTTTGCAGAGCGCGAATCGCCGTCAAACCCGCGCCAGCAGCCAGTGTCGCGGCAGTCCACGATCCACTTGAGGCACGAGTGTCGGGATCTAAGCGACCTCCACCTTGTTGAACGACCTGCTCAATGCGATTCACGTGCTCTTGTGTATGAACCCTCAGTAACTGCTCACGCGTCGCTGCCAATGGCACAAGTGGAATCAATGCTTCGCCCAGACCAGCCTCATGGGCTCCATCTATCACCGCACCCAAACGCTCGGGACGTTCTTGATGGCGCGGGCCATTGATGTGATCGAGATAGGCCTCGTGTGTAGCGAAGAGAATTGCCATTGCTGAGGACGCTAACAAAAACCACTTCGGGCGACTACCGTCAACAGGGTGATAGGTGTCTTTCGACGATCAAAGAGCACCGCTCGACCGCGTTTACTAGATGATGGACATATCTCGGCGCGCGTCCGGCATTGGCCAGGACGACCAGATATTGCCCACTTAGTCCTCGTTGATCACACCATTGCCCCATCAGCATCATCGCTCCATGAGTGGATGAATACCTTACGTGCCGAGGGATATGCATCCATCCGTACAGGAGCACTATCGGGCGATGCCGCCGAGCGATTTGAAGTGATGAATTTTTACGAGATTCAGAAATTAGCGCTACTACGTTTGGGTGCTTCGACGCCCAGCAAGGTTGACGACCCTGTGCCACATCATGAAATGCGCGCCTTGCGCACAATCCGCTCAATGGAAATAGCGGCACGCATTGACCAAGAAGCATTCGACTTCGGCTGGCAACTTGATGCGCTAGGCATTCGCGAAGCCTGCCGAGCGACCCCGACACACCGCATCCGTCTCGCACTCACCTCAACCGACGAGCCCGTTGGCTACATGATCACGGGTCGTAATGGTTCTGCTGGTTTTATTCAGAGGTTGGCAGTCTCACCAACACACGCTGGTCAAGGTGTCGCCACCTCGTTATTACAGGACGGTTTGAAGTGGTTGGGCAAAGGTGGGGTCAGCGATATTTTAGTAAACACCCATCTGGACAACCAACGGGCTTTAGATTTGTACCATCGGTTGGGATTCGCAACACTTCCTGAGACTCTGCGAGTGATGCAGTGGGACGCCCCGGTTGAGTCATGAATAATCGCCTGTTTCTCGCTTGTGTCATCTTTGGGTTGAGTTTGACGGGAATCCACAGCACAATGCCGGCAAACGCTGCCAGCAATCGATCGATTAACAGCGTGATTAGCCAGGACCAATTTGTGTCTGGCAATGAGGGAAGTATTTTTAATGTCTCCCTATCTCTCAGCGGAAGTGACGCAGAGAGCGGTGAACCCACAGAGATAGTGGTCACCTCTTATCAGCCAGTCAAAACTCGCCAAGATGTGCGGGATGCTGTTAATGACTCGCTTCCTCAAACTATTGACACCGTTGTCGTCGATATCTCGTCTCTGTGGGACCCGATCACTGGACGCGTCAATCTTGCTATTCCTATTGAGATCAACACCCGAACCACGAATGCTCTACAAATGTCAGCCACTGGGCTGTACCCAATCACCATTGGACTGCAACAAGGCAAAACCGTTGTCAGTCAATTGGTGACTTTTGTTGAGCGTCTGGGTGCGAAACTCACGACGCCTAACACCCAAGACGATTTGCGGGTGGCCTTGATTGGCTCGCTAGACGGAGATGTCACTCGGCAAAGTGACTCATCAACACTGATCAGCAACAATGACCGCGCATCAATTGCACAAACTATTGCATCACTAGAAGATTTGCCGACTACTCCGATCACCCTGGCCATACGTCCAGAGTTCATTGAAGGACTTGATCGTTCAACACTTGAGGATAGTGATCTCTTAACTCGCCTGCAGTCGACACAGTCCCTCAATATTCTGAGCAATACGTATGTCGATGTCAATCAAGCACTCTCAGATCAATCTGAGTCAATCTTTACTGACCAATTGCGTCTAGGTGAAGATACTCTCCGACGGCTTTTGCCAACCTATAAAGCAACCCGAGACATCTGGTTCCAACAAACACCATTGTTCGAAGGTGGAGCGCAGATATTACGGAACCTAGGTGTCCGTAACGTGGTCATGCTGAGAGAAGCGGCACAAGAAACCAAAGGCGCCGATACTGATCGTCCTCCGACTGGCCTTGTTGATTTGCAGTTGCCCGATGGTGGAGTCATTGATGCCGCCTTTGTCGACATAAAACTGAGTGCAGCACTCACTCGTGGTTCACAAAATCCACGCGGTGGCGCATACCTTGTTGCCCAACAGATATTGGCCGAACTCAAGATGCTGCGTTCTGAGTTAAACGCTGAAGATTTCTCGACTTCCGATCACGGTGTCCTTCTCAGCACCGACTCTGGAGCATTGCCGTCAACAGCCATGCTGACTGCGTTAAGAGCAACTCTTAACGCGAACTCGGCCATCACCTTTGTTCCCCTCGGCGATCTACTGAGCACTATGACCCATGAAGTCAAAGACGGCTCGCGACTCACCCTAGACCTTGCGCAAGATGCAGACGTTCCGTCAATCAGCCAGCAACTTTTTACCCAAACTCAGGAACGAGTTCATGCCTACACCTCGATGCTGGCACCCGGCGATGCGCAAGCAGCACAGTGGAAAGATTTGCTCAGCGTTATGCCGGCGCGCACTCTCAGCAGCACGCAGCGACAGTCCTACGTCGACGCTATTTGGTTGCAGACTTTTCTCTTAGGAGAAGCCATCTCCACCCCAACCTCAACCACCTTCACCCTTGGTGGCCGAGAAAGTTCGCTACGGATCTCACTGCGCAACGACAATGACTACGACGTGCGAGTGCGAGTACGACTCACGAGTTCAAAACTCGCCTTCTCCGCTGCGGAGCAAGTTGTGCTGCTGCCCGCTGGGATGACGACATCAATTGAGGTGCCAGTCGTGGCAAAGAGCAACGGAAGTTTTCCTGTCAGTCTGCAATTATTCAGCCCGAGTGGGAATGTGGCGGTTGGTCGCTCCATCACCTTGACGGCGCGAGTCAATGCGCTTGCAGGATTAGGTCAGTTGGTGACAGGTCTCGCGCTCCTACTTTTGATCATTTGGTGGGTATTTCACCTGCGTAGAGCCTCGCGACGAAAGCTAAATCTCACACGCTCCGCCTAACTCCGCGACTCATACTGAGACTGCGTCAGCGGACTAATCTCTCCATGTGACCTCCTCCGTACGAATCATTACCGACAGTGCCTGCGACTTACCCGACGCTCTCGTGCAACAACTTGGCATCGAAGTCGTTCCCCTCTTTATTCGTTTCGGTGACGATGAACTGATTGATCGTGAGCAACTCACAACCAGTCAGTTCTGGGAGCGATGCTCTACCGAATCTGACTTACCAACAACTGCTGCCCCTTCACCTGGACGCTTCAAGGAATCAATTGAACGACTGAGAGGCGAGGGAGCCACTGGTGTTGTGATCATCAACTTGTCATCGGCGATGTCTGGGACGATGCAGAGCGCTGAGGTTGCCGCCACAGAGTTGAAAGAATCTCTTGACATCCGTGTCGTTGATAGTCGGACAGTCACGATGGGACTCGGATCAATCGTGATCGCCTGTGCCCGTGCGGCTCAGGGTGGCGCCACGATTGACGAAGTTGAAGCCATGGCCCGCGATCTTGCAAGCCGCAGCAAGGTGTGGGGAGCACTAGACACCCTCGAAAACCTCCGCAAAGGCGGTCGTATCGGAGGGGCCAAAGCAATGCTGGGGTCAGTGCTCTCAGTGAAACCCATCATTGAGGTGCGCGATGGCAGCGTCCAAGAGGGTGGCAAAGTCCGCACTCGCTCAAAAGCTCTGACTTTTCTTGTTGACAAAGTTCGTGAAGCAATGATCCACCCAGGAATCAGTCAGTTGTCGGTTCTCACCGCTGCAAGTTCAGATGTTGATGCGTTCATGGCTCAACTGAAGACCGTCTATGAAGGTGAAATCATCATCGGTGAAATTGGTGCGGTCGTTGGTTCCCATGCTGGACGCGGAACTATCGGCGTTGCCTACTTCGAAAATCGATAGCAACGCTGTCATCGTGCTGAGATCTTGCTCGGTCTTGGTATTACCTTGAGGGACTAGTCGTGAGAACTATCGTTACCTGTCAAGTATGTCTTCGTCTTCTCACCCCTCAAGCCCGCAACCTGGAACTGTTCTCGCAGGTCGCTATCGCCTTGAGGAAATTCGTGCTCACGGTGGCATGGCCGACGTGTGGCGAGCCACCGATTTGCAACTTGGTCGTATTGTTGCCATCAAGCTTCTCAAGCCTCACTTAGCCAATGAATCAACGCTTTCTCAGCGTTTTCGTCGAGAAGCAATTGCCGCGGCAAAGTTAGATCACAGCAGCATCGTGACCGTTCATGATGCGATCGAAGATGACGGTCGCTTGGCAGTCATCATGGCCTTCATTGATGGGCGGTCCCTTCGAGAAGAACTGGATCATGATCAAACATTGAGCGTCAGTAAGGTCTTACACATTGGCCTTTATGTGCTCGCTGCTCTGAACGCTGCCCATCAGCAAGACCTCATTCACCGTGATGTCAAGCCAGGGAACATCCTCATCAGTAAACGAAATGAAGTACTGCTCACCGATTTCGGGATCGCAAAAATTTTAGATGGTGATGACGATCTGACGAGTGAAAACATCATGATGGGCACGGCGAAGTACCTCTCACCTGAACAAGTCCGTGGCGATCAATTGGATGGGCGCGCCGATCTGTACTCACTGGGGTTAGTGCTCTATGAATGCCTCGCTGGCAAGGTGCCCTTTGTCGGTAAAAACGATACGGACACCGCTCTCGCCCGCTTGCACCGCGATCCCACAGACTTGTCCACCTTGCGACCAGATGTGGATCCAGTAGTGACCACAATTATTCACAAACTGTTGGCCCGCGAACCCGAGGATCGCTACGCCAATGCTCGAGAAGCTGGTGAAGCGATACAAAAAGTCATCAATGTCCGCAAATCCCAACCCGCAACGGGTGCGCCTCGGACCGAACGCGACCGCACGCCAACACCGGGCAAAGTGATTCGCCCAAAAAACCATACGCCGACGGGCACAATCCGCACGCCGACCCCCAGTAACCCAACTCAGTTGCCAAAAGATGAAAGACCGACGCCTCCACCAAGCCAGCAGAAGAAGTGGAGGCCACCGCCATTGTTGATCGGCGGCGCGGTCGTCTCCTTACTTCTTGGGTTGCTCATCATTCCTCAGATCCTCGATAGTGGCGACCCGAAAGTAGTTGCCCCCGACACAACGTTGGCCAATGTGGTGACAAACACGGACCCAATCAAGATCACGGGAGTTCAGTCATTTGACCCCCAAGGTGATGATGGGGAGGAAAACCCCACCCTGCTAGCAAACATCACCGATGGTGACTTGAGCACCGCATGGTCCACTGATTGCTACCAATCTTCAACTTTTGGCAGTAAAAGTGGTGTTGGGGTAGTCGTGCAAATCAGCGCTTCAGCAATGGCCCAACTACAAATTGGGATTCTTGGCAGAGATTGGAAGGCCGAGGTCTACGCCGCAAACACGAATAGTGATGATCTAGCACTGTGGGGTTCGCCAATCTGGGAAGGGACTGACGAAAGTGGTTCCACGATCTCGGCTACATTCGGCACACCAAGCCAATATGTTTTGGTTTATCTCAGAAAAGTTGGCGCCAGTGGCTTGTGTAGCAACAAAAACCCATACCGAGGCGACATCAGTGAAATCAGCATCGTCGACGTACCCTGAAAAAGAGGGCCATGGCACCCCTTGAACAGTTATTGCGAGAGAACTACTCGATGATGCGCTCTGTCTGTTGGCGGATTTTGGGCAACGAATCTGACGCAGATGACGCAACCCAAAACGCAATGATGGCAATAGTCAAAAACTTTTCTTCCTTTGATGAGCGTTCAGCGTTTTCAACTTGGGCGTATCGCATCGCCACCAATGCCGCCCTTGACGAATTGCGTCGGCGACGGCGACGCCCACTCACCCTGCTCAGGCAAGACAACGGGGAAACCCCCGATATTGCTGATCAGCGATCTGAGGATCAATTTTCATACGTTGATGCCCACGATGAACTCTCCTCTGCTTTGGCTCTCCTCCCCGAGGAATACCGTGTTGCGCTCGTACTTCGCGATGTAGCCGATTTGGATTACGAAGAAATTAGCCACATCCTTGATGTCCCTATTGGCACGGTGCGTTCGCGTATCGCCCGCGGCCGAGGACGGCTAGCGGAGATTCTTGGGAACCAAAACCCCAGTGGCGAACGTCAAACACCCGATAGCGAAAGCCCTTCATGAACGACGACCTCAACACCATTGACCCCAACAGTCCGGAATACATTGACGGCCTCGCGAGTCTGTGTCTTGACGCAGGAATAACCCTTGACCAAGTTCCGCAAGAGTTTCGTTCGGCAGTGCAAACGCGAATGTCACAATTTGCCGAGCAACGCCGACGCTTGCAGTCATCGGCTGTGGTTGTCGATCAAGCAACGATCAATACTGCAGTGGAGGCAGTTTTCTCAAGGTCGCATGGACAGGTTGTTGGTCCACGACGGCGGCGTTTTGTTGTCTACATCGGGTCATTGGCCGCGGCGGCGGCCTGTGTGGCCATTGTCGGCGTAGCGATCAATCAAAATTCGCCCTCTGAACAGGCTGACCAGTTTTCGTCAAAAATCAGTCTTGCCAGCGACAGTCCTGCAGGCGACAATCTTGCAACAGACAACGCTGCACCCGAGAGCGCTGCGCCGATGGCCGATGCGACGGCTCCAGAGGGCGCAGGTGTCGACACAAAGGCTGACCCCTCATCGTTCAAGGTCATCAGTAATGAAGGCGAACTGCAAACATTGCTGGACGAATGGCTTGCGCCAGGCGCATTGCCCCCAACCGTCATGGACGCCCTGTGTGTAGATGATCTGCGACCAGCAGTTGCTGTCGGGTCGCCGATTTCCATATTTGCAGATCAACCAGCAGAAATTCACTTTGATGTGACCCAAGGAATTGCTGTTTATCGCCTCAGTGATTGCACTCTGCTGGCGAAAATCGTGCCTTAACTCAGGTTCGTGGCTAGCCTCAATCCCATGGCTGGCAACCCACTCACCGACCCAAATTGGGCTACGGAATTCACGCAGACGATTGTCGAGAGCATTGACAAGGTTCGCAATCGTACGAC
>CAMAYS010000029.1:0-19287 GCA_945862545.1 Bifidobacterium breve
GTTCTTGGGAGATCATCGCGTTGTCCTCCCATGCAGACTCGGCGATCACCGAAGAAATACCAATGTCAGCAACACGAACTCGAGCATCTTCGCCGAACATAATCACCGAAGGACGAAGATCATGATGTGCGAGTCCCCGCTTGTGGGCATAATCCAAAGCTCGACACACCTCAACGCCCACAACGAGCGCTTGGCTAGGTGTCAGCAGACGGTTGCGATCGATCATGTCTTGCAGCGAACCGCCAAGTAGTTGCTCGTGGACGACATAGACCCGATCAGTCTCCTTCACTGCGGTACGCCCAAAACTTGTCAGGCGGACGATATGGGGATGATCAATCTGACGCATGACGGCGGCCTGCTCCAGCAAAGCCGCTCCATTACCGATGGTGAATTCAGCAGAAAAAAGACGAAGTACGACGGTCAACTGGGAGAGCAAGTCAGTCGCCGAGTAGGTCGTCGAGGCGGTGACTCGTGAAAGTTCAGTCTCAAGCCTGAATCGACCATCAAGAACTGAGCCGATGAGCGAGTCGGGATCATGGTTTTCAAACACAGACATTGCTTGAAAACTATCGGTTTGTCAGGAATGTGTGACGGTCGCCCCCTGCAGAAAGTGCAAATACCCTGCTCTAGCAGTCAGAATAGCGATGTGAATAATGACCACGACCTACCAGTCGCACCATCTCGTCGACGACGGATCAACATTGAGACTTTGGTAATCAGTCTCGGACTGAGCATCGGCGTGCTTCTTATCGTCTTGGGTGTGAACTCCGCTACGACTGGACGCGATGCACTTGGTTACCCAGATGCAATCATTGATATTTCTCCTGCGCCTAATGATCGCCAAGTTTTGTCACAGACTGAAGTCAATGTTGATCTACAAGATGGCTATGAGGCCGTCCTTATTCTCGATGATATTGAAATCCCAACCGAACGGCTCGATAGTTTGGCAAGCCAAATTGTGAAACCTGGTGAGCAAATCGTTTTGCCAGCCACTGCTATTTACGATCAAGGCAACTCACGAATTCGCTTTGAGCCCACGGAGGGTGCAGTGATTGAGTCGTACACAGTTGGCGTACACCAAGTTGAAATCCTCTATTGGAGAATTGAAGACGGACGCAACTCGGCTCGCAGTTACACGTGGACGTTCGAAGTTCTCTGATCTACAGCGGAAGTTCGCCAGTTTCGAGAACGTGCTGAAAACCAAGTTCATCAAGTATCGGTACGCCGAGTTCTTCAGCCTTAGTCAACTTGCTCGCTCCCGGTTCGCCGCCGACAACAACTGCGAAAGTTTTTTTCGACACTGAACTTGGGCTTTTCCCGCCTCGATCTTTGATCGCCCGTTCGGCACCTTCACGATCGAAATCAATCAACGACCCAGTCACCACAATATTTTTTCCCACCAAGTTTTGTGGCAGTCGAGAAATTTGCACATTGCCAAACTCAACACCAGCAGTGCGCATCTTTTCAATGAAGTTCTTATTCTCTGACTTCGCAAACCATGAGATCAAGGAAGCCGCAATGACACCACCAACCCCATCAACGGTGGCTAGATCATCTTCGGTCGCCTCCATGATGTCATCGAGATTTCCGAATGCCGTGGCCAATGCTTCGGAGGCTCCCGGTCCAAGATGCTTGATGCCGAGGGCTGTGAGAAGTTTGGGTAATGGTCGAGTTTTTGAACCATCAATTGCGACCACAAGTTTTTCCGCACCCTTTTGCGCAAAGCCATCAAGGGTCAGCAATTGTTCAACTGTCAGAGAGTAAATATCTCCTGGATCACCCACAAGAGTGGCATCGGAAAGTTGATAAACGGTTCGCTCACCAAGACCTTCAATGTCCATGCCACCGCGAGAAGCAAAATAGATAATCCGCTGATCACGTTGACTCGGACAATCGGTCTCCACGCAACGCATGTTGACCTCACCCTCTGGTCGAAGAAGTTCACCTTTGATGGGGCACGGACACACCGAAGGAAAAACCCATGGCTCAAGACCATCGGGGCGCAGTGCAAGAACCGGCCCCACAACTTCGGGAATAACGTCTCCAGCTTTACGCACAGTCACCGTGTCACCGGGTCGGACATCTTTCAGGCGTACTTGATCTTCGTTGTGCAAGGTTGCCATTGCCACATTGGAACCACCCACGAAGACTGATTCAAGAACCGCGAATGGTGTCACTCGACCGGTTCGTCCGACAGAGATCTGAATATCTTTCAATAACGTTGTGCGTTCCTCGGGAGGAAACTTAAAGGCGATTGCCCAGCGCGGGGCTCGTGCCGTGAAACCCAAAGTTTCGCGCTGCTGCAAATCATTCACTTTGATTGCCACGCCATCAATCTCGTACGGCAAAAGATGTCGATCTTTTTGCCATTTTTGGCAAAACTCTATGACTTGCGCCAAAGACTCGACCACCTCAATATTCGGATTCACAGGAAAGGAAAAATCGCGCAGAAATTCTAATGATGAATCATGAGATGTGAAGTCTGGACCACCAATCACTTCGCCAAGTTGGTATGACCAAAAAGCAAGTCCTCGCCCTGCGGTGACGGTCGCATCTTTTTGCCGCAAACTTCCGGCTCCGGCATTACGCGGATTGACGGGCACAGGATCTGCTTTCTTGCCCGCCGCACTCCTCACAAGGTTCTCAGCTTCCTTGAATGCTTTGAACTTCTCGAAAGCGTCAATCGGCATATACACCTCGCCGCGCACTTCAAGAACCTGCGGAACAGATGCCCCTGAAGCAGAGATCAACGTCGTTGGAATGACCGCAATGGTGGCAACGTTGGCAGTGACATCTTCGCCAATACGACCGTCGCCGCGCGTCGCAGCTTGCACGAGAGCGCCATCTTCGTAGCGAATACTCATAGCGAGTCCGTCGATTTTCAGTTCGCAGACAAAGTTCACGACGGAATCGGAAGGTAAACCTTTGAGGACTCGCTCACCCCAAGCCACTAACTCATCTGCATCCATGGCATTGTCCAGGCTCGTCATCGGGACACGGTGGACGACTGCAGAAAATGTCTCAGTGACTCCCCCGCCGACTGTTTGACTGGGCGACTGCGCAGTGATCAGTTCGGGGAAAGCAAACTCGAGATCTCGTAGTTCACTTTCAAGTTCGTCATATTCTGCATCACTGATTTCAGGTACAGCGTCTTGGTAATAGCGCTGACGGTGATAAGCGATCAGGGTCACCAATTCGCTATGGCGTTGAATGGAATCTTCTTTCACAACGCCTGCGATCTTGGATGTAGTTGGTCGCCCACATGACCATTCTAGATCGGGGGTGAAACAAGGGTCTAGGCACCAATGTTAAGACGTGTGGCAAGGGCCTGGGTTCGTACTCTTTCGCCGATATCGCGCACCTGAGCGTAAATCTGCTCAGCCACCTCTTCGCTGAAACTCGCCAATCCACAGGCAGGCGTGACAAGCGACTGTTGACGCAACCTCTGAGCATCACAACCTTGCTGAACGAGTTCACACCACAGAGCAGCCAATTGCTTCCACGAACGATCGGCTGAGCCCATAATCGGGGCATCCGTGCGAATAACACCCCACGCAATCATGCCGCCATTTTCCAAATATTTCGCCAACAGTCCGGCGTAACTCTTGACATGATTGCCCACTTCAATGCTCAAGATCGCTGGACCTGCAGCCAACAGCGGAGTGCCATCAATACCGCTGCAACAATGCAGTCCCATCAGGGCATCGCGCTCAATGATCGCTAATGCACCCGACATCAGGTCGACCGCCGTATCAGGGGCGATCGGAAATGACTCGTGCATCATCATTGCCAAATCAGGCTCATCAATGAAAACAACTTGCGGACTGTCAGGAAGGGCAGCGGCGACAAAATCATGAATATTTCTCACGTGAGTACGCACGGCCCGCACGGCCACATCAAAGGCGATACTGACTGGAACTCCGATGCGTACTAGGGCTTGGCCCAGTGTCACCGGCCCCGTGAACTGCCACTTCACTGGGCCCGTATGACCCTTGGCTACCTCAAGAAATGTCCGTAGTCCAACATAAGCATCGTGATCAAAATCGGTGATGACATCGGCAAAGGGGTCAATCTTGTCGAGGTCAATGACGCACGAATTGTATTGACCAAATTTGATGCCACGGATCCCCGCTACGGCCATGGCGATCATGCCTTCATTAGGCGAACGGCGCGTGAGTGTCGGGATCGTCGGCAGGTCAGGTGTCATCCGCAGTGCAAATTCGGCGCCCTGCTTAGCATCACGATGTGGAAGGCTGCCGATGCCTGTGGCGACACCGCCCAATAAATGCTTACTGACCGAATTTGTTTGCACCATTTCGCCACCTCCCACAACACTTTCCTAACAGGGTGCAAATGTCCCGCCATCATTGGGAGACATCACCCACGCAACAATTATCCAATTCTCCGTTTGCGCTCTCTAATGACACAAATGGTCGGTCAATCGGCAACGCTTAAGACATGGCCTTGAAGACACGAATGGATCTCAATCGAAGTCTTCAAATGGCGGCGAGAGTCAGCGTCGTCGCCCTCGGACTCACTGTGCCCCTTGTTGATCAAGCCATCGCCGACTACGCCACCCTGGCCAGCACTGCAACGCGGATCGCCTTGTGGGCGCTGTGGGCGGTCTCTTTTTTGTGCATCCTGGTGCCATCCTGCACTGCGCTGACATGCCTGCGTTTAGCCGCACCCAGCAACCTTGCTGTTGTTCTTTTCACCATTCTCGCGACGGATTCTTGGAGTCCTCGTTCTTTAGTGAGCGTCATGCTGAGTTTGATATGTGTCTCCACTGTTTTCAGTGCCGAGGTGGGAAACGCTTTTGCGCAGCTCTCGGCTTATGGAGATGAGCGAAGGTTTTTACTTCGCTGTCCGACCGATATGGTCATCGTGCAATGTCTGATGTGGACATTATGGGTGGGCACTGCGATCACAGCAGTCTCATTTTTCAATGATGAGAATTTGATTGCAGGAACAGTTTTCACCGTCCTCACAGCGGCACTGAGTTATATCTTGCCATCTCGCTTTCATCGCTTCTCGCGCCGTTGGCTCGTTGGTGTACCTGCGGGAGTGGTGATCCACGACTCATTTGCACTGGCGGAAACCGCGATGTTTATGAAACAAAGCATTGCTCACATCGGGATTGAAACTAATAGCGAGAATTCAGAAGCAGCAGATCTCAGCGGGGGTTGTCGCGGACCAAGTATCACCATTGCACTTCGGGAGTTTGACAAGGTTATTTTGGCGGCTACGCGAAAAACTCCTGGTGGCAAAGCCTTACACGTTCAAACGATGCGCGTGTGTCCGACCCGTGTGGCACGCACCGTACAAGAACTGACCAGTTGAGTTTTCAGTGAGTCGTCATTGACACTGCTGAACGTACGACCAGTCCGCCACCAAGAACATAACGATCTTCGGCGTCATAGAAAACCGCACTTTGTCCTGGCGATATCCGTCGTTGAGGTTCTGTCCAGGCGACAACAGTTCGACCACTCTCGTCAAGAGAAAGAATCGCCGAACGAGGCTCACCATGCGCGCTGCACTGCACACGAGCCATCCCAGTATGTGGTTGATCGCTCCACACCACGCCACTGACCAATTCAAAATCGGTGAGCAGAAGATTTTCTGGTCCAACGACAACTCGCCGTCCTGGCACATCAATGTCCACGACAAAACGCTTCGTTCCACCGCCGCCAGCAACTCCACGTCGTTGACCAAGAGTCACTAATTCGACTGATTCGACCGAACCCAATTCAACGCCAGTTTCATCGACGACCACAGCCTCATTCAGCGGAATACGCCGACCAATGAAACTCACCCGACCACTGCGGCCGTCGTTATCTTTTGCAGTCGTGATAAAACACACATCTTGGCTGTCTGGCTTTGAGGCCGTACGCATATTCAGGCGTGCAGCGTGTTCGCGCACAACGATCTTGGTCATTTCGCCAACTGGGAAAATAGTGCGTGATAATTGCTGCTGATCAAGCATGTGCACCACATAACTCTGATCCTTGGCCATATCGTGTCCGCGAACTAGGCGATAGACATCATCTTCATACACAACTCGCGCATGATGACCAGTCGCCACAGCGTCAAAGCCGAGCACTAACGCTCGTTCATGCAAGCGATCAAACTTGAGATGGCGATTGCATTCGATGCAGGGATTCGGGGTAATACCGATGGCGTGGTCATTGATATAGGGATCAACGACCGCACGCTGAAAATCTTCAGTGAAATTAAAAACCAGATGATCAATGCCGATCTGTTGCGCGACGCGACGAGCATCATCCACATCGCTCACACTGCAACAGCCCGTGTCACTCTCGCCACCCCACAGGCGCATCGTGACACCAACGACTTCGTGACCTTGCTCAAGCAACAATGCAGCGGCAACCGACGAATCCACGCCTCCAGACATAGCTACTAAGACTTTCATAGGTCACAGGCTACGGCAATTTTGCACACTACGGATTCGATCTGTGGCATCGGTGATCGCAGAAATTGCCCGTGTGACATCAGATTGCGTGGTGGTGTGACCCATGCTCAGGCGCAATGCTCCCGCAGTGAGTTCAGATGAGACGCCCATGGCGGCCAAAACATGAGATGGCTCCATCGCCCCACTGGCGCAGGCTGAGGCGGCAGAAGCACACACCATGGCTTCATCGAGAAGATAAAGCAGAGATTCACTCTCGATCCCCTCGAGACAAAAATGAACGATGCCGGGAACACTGACCTCAGATGAAACTGTCCGCTGTGCTCCCTCAATACGCGAAATCCCCGCTATCAGCGTAGTGCGCAACACATTGATGCGTTGCACCTCGTCTTCGCGCGCGAGATCAGTCAGTCGCAGCGCCTCGGCCGTGGCCACAATTCCGCCAACATTATGCGTTCCACTGCGACGATCGCGTTCTTGTCCACCACCCAGAACAGTCGGCTCAAAAGTTATGCCTTCGCGCACAATCAAAATACCGACGC
The DNA here is from genome assembly GCA_945862545.1 of Bifidobacterium breve. Lineage (GTDB taxonomy): Bacteria > Actinomycetota > Acidimicrobiia > Acidimicrobiales > Ilumatobacteraceae > Casp-actino8. The sequence goes on from CAMAYS010000029.1 coordinate 6,970, forward strand.
CTTTGGGTCCGCCGAATTTGTGTGCGCTGAGTGCCATCGTGTCCACAAGCGGCCACAGAGTGCGCAAGTCAATCCAACACACAGCTTGAACTGCATCGGTGTGTAAAACAGCGCGTGGTGCCAGTTTGCGAACTAACCGCGAAACCGCCACAAGATCTGTCACTGTCCCAATCTCGTTGTTGACTGCCATCACCGAAACGCTCGAGACTTCAGCGTCAAGGACTGCTTCTAATGCGCGCAGATCGATTGCCCCATTGCTGTCAACGGCGACGACTCGCCCGCCAGCATGTTCAACACAATTCAAGACAGCGTGATGTTCGGCTGCTGAACAGACCGCCACCCCACCTCGACGACGAATGATTCCGGTGATCGCAGAGTTGTCACTTTCAGTACCGCAACCGGTGAAGATGACTTCGCCTGGCTTGCACCCAATGACATCGGCGACCACATCGCGGGCCTCGTCAATGCACTGGCGGGCCTGTCGGGCAAAACGGTGCGAACCAGAAGGATTGGCGAAAACCTCGGTCAGAAACGGGAGCATGGCCTGAACTGCCTCAGGTCGCATTGGCGTGGTTGCCGCATGATCGAGGTAGACAAGGTCCAAAGACATCCCCTCAGAGTACCGTTGCCTGCGTGAAGGGCTACGAGGATTCAACGTATGGGGACTCTTTTGCCGATGTCTACGACGATTGGTACGACGATGTCAGCGATATTCAGGCGACCGTCGCCACTGTCAGACAGTTGGGTGGGGCGGGTCCATTTTTGGAATTAGGTGTTGGCACGGGACGCTTGGCCTTGGCGCTGACCGCCACAGGGGTTGAGGTCACTGGCATTGACTCCAGCCCCTTGATGCTGGAGCGCCTCCAACGCAAATCTCTCGAGCGAAACCTTCACCTCACGGCGATTCAGGGAGATATGGTCGACGGGCTTGGGGACGCACGCTACGCGCTGATTTTCATTGCCTACAACACCATTTTCAGCCTGCAAACAGCGGACCGCCAACAGCAACTTTTTCACGCTGTGGCCAACCGCCTGTGCGACGGTGGCTCATTCGTCGTCGAAGCCATCGTTCCCGACCCGCAACGACCCGCTGGAAGCACCGTAGGCGTGCGCTCAATGCGTTCAGATCGAGTTGTCCTCTCGGCCGATATCCATGATCCAAGCACCCAGCATGTGGATGGCCAATTTGTTGAATTCACCGAATCTGGGGGTGTCCGCTTGCGACCGTGGAGTATTCGCTATTCATACCCCAATGAACTTGATCAGATGGCTCTGCAATGCGGACTGCGACTCAAGCACCGATGGGCGAATATGAGCCAGGAACCTTTTACCGAACAATCTGAGACACATGTCTCGGTGTATTCACAATGATCAACAAAAACCCTCACTATCTCGTATCCTGAAAGCACCGTGAGTCAACTTCGTCTGAATCCACTAACTGGCCGATGGGTCACCATCGTCGCCGAAAGGGCCATGCGCCCCACCGATTTCGCTACCCGCACACCCACTGTCGAATCTGGTCCCTCGCGACCATGTCCGTTTTGTCCGGGCAGCGATGAAATTGCTCTCCCGCCGATTGATTCGACTGGTGATGAAGATGATTGGCGAATGCGCGTGCTCCCCAATCTTTATCCCGCCTTTGATGGCCAAGAGTCTTTGGCAGTACGCAACTTAGGTCCCGTACATGTCATGGCCGAAGCAAGTGGAACTCACGAAGTTTTTGTTTTCACACCAAGTCACACTCGCGGCATTGAATCATTCTCAGACGCGACCTGTGCAGATTTGATGCTCACCCTGAAGAAGCGTTTACTCGATCACGCTTCAACGGAAAATATTCGCTACTCGCAAGCCATTGTTAATCACGGACGTGAGGCCGGTGCTTCATTGGCTCACCCCCACGGACAATTACTCGGTCTGCCTTTTGTCCCAGGTGAAATTCTTGACGAAGAACGAGCATTCGTACGATTTGAAGGTGGGTGTATCTTGTGCGCCACCGTTGAAGCAGAACTGGTCACCGGTGAACGAGTTATTTTTGCGACCGATGATGCCATCGCAATCTGCCCATGGTGGAGCGGTGCCCCATACGAAATTTTAATTATTCCGCGCCATCACCATGCTCACTTACCTGACTCGGGCGATGAACCGTTGGCTGGCGTCGGACGTGCGATACGCGATTCGCTGAAGCATCTCAATGCTCTCTTTGCCGACGTTGCTTTCAACTTGGTCTTCCACACTGCACCTCATCAACATGACGGTCTCTTCCATTGGCATATCCATCTCTTCGCAAAACTCACGACGGTCGCTGGTTTTGAACGCGGTACTGGCGTGATGATCAACATCGTGCCACCCGAGCAGGCTGCAGCAGAATTGCGCCGTGTCGGCGCGAACGCTGAATCTAGGTAAAACTGATCGCATGAGTCGAATCACAGTATCTATTGAACTCAACGCCTCTCCTGCTCGCGTGTGGGAAATCGTTGAACCCGTTGAGCGCCATATTGATTGGATGGCTGACGCTGTAGCAATTCGTTTTCACGGCGATCAAACACGCGGTGTGGGAACAAGTTTTGATTGTGACACCAAAGTTGGTCCGATCAAGTTGACCGACAAAATGGAAATCACGCATTGGATACCTGGCGAGGCAATGGGCGTCAAGCACAGTGGGATCGTGACTGGCACAGGAGTTTTCACATTGTCTCCACTTGATAGCGGAAATCGCACACAGTTCACGTGGAGTGAGAAATTAACTTTTCCTTGGTGGTTAGGTGGCCCTATCGGTGAAGTCATCGGCGGCGGCATAGTTCTCAAAGCAATTTGGCGTCGCAATCTAAAGAAACTCAAAGCTCTTGTTGAGGCCTCACCAAAATAATTTCGTGGCGCCTTTATAACTGGCGAACGAGTGCAGTTACTGCTGCACCGAGAACAATCACCACGATCAGTGGAGCACGCTTCCACGCGGCGATCACTGCAACTGCAATGCCGAGTGCGCGAGCGTCAAGGGTGAGATCTTGACCCACAGTGAAAGTGTCCTTCATCACCAAAGCAGTGATAATCGCCGCTGGAATCAACCCGAGACAACGTTCGAAAACTGGGGGCAAGGATCGCCCACCGAGAATGATCAGTCCCGTGACCTTGAAGGCATAGGCGCCAACGGCCAACAAAATGATCAGCGTCCACGTCATTGGATGACCTCGCTATTCGGTGCACTCGCGGGTCGCTGAAGGCCCACGAGGACTCCCAAGACTGACAACAAAATCGGCACACCAATGGGCGTGAAGGGAACAGTCAACAAGCACACCGCTCCACCGATCAAGGCCGCCAGGCGCGCCCGTTGATCACTGAACAACGGCCACACCATTGCCACGAAGCCTGCAGGAAAAGCCACATCAAGACCAAATGTTTTCGGATCAATAGCGCTTCCTGCCAACGCCCCAATCAAGGTGCCAAGATTCCAACATGCATACAGCGCCACACCAGTAACCCAGAATGCAACCTGCTGAGCGCGTCGCGTTGGCTGAGCGACGGCCATTGCGGTCGTCTCATCAATCGTCAATTGGGCAGCGAGAAATTTGCGTCCAAGACTGCCATCAAGTCGGCGCGACATCGCCAAGCCATACACACCGTTACGCGCGGCAAGCAGCAGTGCCCCGCCGAGTGCCGAGCCGATAGATCCACCGGCGCCGATCACACTCACTGCAGAAAATTGTGATGCGCCGGTAAAGACAAGCAACGACAGCGCGCATGTTTGCAGAACTGTCGAACCTGCAGCCACTGAACCAACGCCGAAGGAAACGCCAAAGACACCAACAGCCGCACTGAGCGTCAGGCAGGCCACGATGGCGGGACGCAATGTCGGGTCACGCCACCACGGAGTCATCTCAGCCACGGAGTCAAGGCTAGGCGAGTTCGAAAGTGAGAGTCATTATTTACCAGTGAAGTTTGCTTTTCCTGGACCATGCTCAAGAAAGCTTTGAACACCGACCTGGCTGTCATCAGTGTGAAAAACCTCAGTAAATAAACGACGCTCGAGAAGCAAACCGTCGGCAAGAGTGGACGAGAGACCCTCATCAATGGCGCGCTTCATCAGTGCGTGGGCGTGGAGTGCACCTTTGGCGACTTCACTGGCCAAACTCAAAGCTCGCTGATGAAGTTGCTCGTTGGGTACCACTTCGTCAACAAGTCCAATTTGTAAGGCTTCCTCAGATTTCACTTGACGACCGGTGATCACAATTTCTTTGGCCCGGCTTGATCCGACGAGACGCGGCAAACGTTGAGTCCCACCACCGCCTGGGATAATTCCTAGAAGAACTTCTGGTTGACCAAAGACTGCTTTTTCTCCAGCGATGCGATAGTCGCAAGCCAGTGAAAGTTCGCATCCTCCACCGAGGGCATATCCACTCACTGCAGCAATGACGAAACGGGGAATCGTCGCGACGGCATCAAGCGCACTGTGAAAACCAAGTCCAATTCGATCGGCTTCATTGGCACCAGCAAATTCGCTGATATCGGCTCCAGCGGCAAAGATACGTTCGCCACCAGTAATCACCACGGCGCCGGGAGGATTCGCCGTCAAGTCAAGAGCAATTTCGCGCAAGCGAGCAAGGACGGCTTGGCTCAGAGCATTGACCTTGGGATTATTTAAGGTCACGATGGCAACACCATCGGCACGCCGTTCAAGTAATACGAGATCTTCCATTGCGTCCACCGTACCGCCACCACCTTGGGTTAGGCGCCGACAACCTTCAACATCTCGTCGGCAGCACTCCATGGATCCATGCTGCGCGCAATCACGCCGTCTTGAAGTGCATCCCAACGTTCGCCCGTACAGACTTCGCGGGCACGTTGCTCTAAACGACGCGCCACGATCTCACGCAACTCTTCACGCAAACGGAACTGACGGCGTCGATCTAATTCGCCGGTAGCAGTGATGTGCTCACGATGCTGCGTCACAACATCCCACAACGCTGGAACACCCTCACCTGTTGAACCAATAGTTGGGATGATCGGCGGGCGCCAAGCCTCGTGTGGAAGATCGGAAAGATCAAGCATTTGTTCAAGATCGCGACGAGTCTCATCCACACCTTTGCGATCAGCCTTGTTGATCACGAAGATGTCCGCAATCTCCATCAGTCCAGCCTTATTTGCCTGCACTGCGTCTCCCCAACCAGGATTCACAACAACGACTGTCGTGTCCGCCTTGCCAGCAATTTCAACTTCCACTTGGCCGACACCCACTGTTTCGACAAGAACCCACAAACGACCGATGGCATCAAGCAGACGAATCGCTTCAGGTGCTGCTAAAGATAAGCCACCCAAATGCCCACGAGTCGCCATTGAGCGGATGAATACTCCTCGGTCAGTGGCATGATCTTGCATCCGCACACGGTCACCCAAAATCGCTCCACCAGTAAACGGCGACGAAGGGTCAATCGCTAATACGGCTACTTCAAGATCCATCTTGCGCAAGTGACCGATAATGGATGAGGTCAGTGTGCTCTTACCCGCACCAGGCGCACCGGTCAGTCCGACCGTGTAACTCCGTCCACCCAGCGGGTACGACAGACGTCCCACGGTTCGCGCATCATCGCCGCCTTGCTCAATCATGGACAGCAGCCGTGCCAAAGCACTGCGATCACCATCAAGTGCAGCGGCAAAAAGAGTGTCGGGATTTCTCTCGCGACGACTCATACATTCACAACTTCAGTGACACCATCAACGCGATCCCGCATGATGCGCTCGATACCTTGCTTCAAGGTTTGGGTTGATGCGGGGCAGGTTCCACATGCCCCAATCAAGGTGACCGTGACAATGCCCGTGACCTCGTCGACTTCTTTCAATTCAATATCGCCGCCGTCCGCTTGAAGCGCGGGGCGGATGACCTCAATGGTCTCTTCGACCTGTTCACGCATTGTGGTTGTCACGGCTGTACCTGAGTTGTTCTTGAAAATCGGATACTTATGAGCGTAGAGTGAAGAGGACCTAGAACCTCGGTTATGAGGCGCACTTCACGAAGGCTTTTGTATGACGACCAGCACTATGGCACTACTTGCTCACCAAGGCGGATGGGATGAAATCCTCCTCGTGGCGGGACCCATCCTGGTCATTGTGGCCTTGATCGTTGTCGTCAAGAAACGCCTTGATCGCTCATTTTCCTTGCGTCACGGGGATATCGACTCGCTCAATCAGGGCGCCGAGTCCGACAAGTCTTCCAACTAAATCGTCGTATCCACGATCAATATGTTCAATTCCAGAAATCACTGTTCGCCCCTGGGCCGCTAGACCCGCGACAACTAAGGCTGCGCCCGCTCGAATATCCGGGGCCACAACGCCCGCTCCGCGTAGGCGCTCGACACCCCTGACAATGGCATGATGTCCATCCGTGCGAATATCAGCACCCAACTTGGACAATTCTTCGACATAACGAAAACGTCCCGGATATAGGTTTTCAGTGACTACGCCCATGCCCTCGGCCACTGCCAACATCGTCACCAATAAGGGTTTGTAATCCGTCGCCAAACCGGGATACGGCAGAGTCTGAATATCCACTGCTCGCATCCGACCTTGCGACACAATGCGCACGCCACCCGGAACCGCGGTGATCTCAAGACCCATGTCATTCATCCGACTTAACAGAACGTGCATATCTTGAGGTCGCGCTCCACGCACAATCACGTCGCCACCAGCAATCGCTGTTGCCGCAAGATATGTCGCTGCTTGAATTCGATCGGGAACCACGGCATGCGTGACGGGATGCAATGCGCCGCGTGGGACTCCCTCAATTGTCAAGCAAGCAGAACCAATGCCAGTGATCTTGGCGCCCATTTCCACAAGCAGATCACATAGATCCGCAACCTCTGGTTCACGCGCTGCGTTGGAGATAGTTGTCGTGCCGTCGGCATGAACCGCTGCTGTCAATAGGTTTTCTGTGGCTCCAACAGATGGAAAATCAAGAGTGATGTGCGCACCGATTAAATGATCAACCTCCGCCGACAGTGCGTTGTCGTTGATATCGAAACGTACTCCCATGGCCGTGAGGCCAGCCACATGCATGTCAATCGGACGCGAGCCAAAATCGTCACCTCCAGGCATGTCGAGTCGCACCCGACCACGACAAGCCAGCAATGGTCCGAGAAGATTGATTGAGGCACGAATACTGGTCACTAATTCGGGAGGCGCAACAGTTGCGATGGTTCCCGAATTTGTTAAGCGCAGGACACCAGATTCGCCTACGCCATGTTCAACAGTGAGTCCCAAAGATTCCAGCAACTTGCCCATCGTTTGCACATCGGAAATCGCTGGCACATTGGTGAGTTCGTGTGTCCCCGCGCTATAAAGCGAGGCGACCATCAGTTTGAGTACCGAGTTCTTCGCCCCAGGTACTTGAACCTCGCCCGCTAACGGACCACTGCGCTGAACAACGATGCGGTCCATAGACAACAAATATAGGTCGCCAAGTAGCATCGGCGCTGTGGGTCACGGGGTTAAAAATCTGGTGCGGTCTTGGCCCGATAGCGATGATGTGCGTCAATGGCTCATCACGCCCCGCTCTGATCTCGTGCTTGAATCCGAAATATCCGATCAATCACTTAAAGAATCTCATCAAATTGCGGTATTTGAACAGTCTGCGGGACCATTCACTACATATCGACGCGTTGTCAGTGTCAGCGCCAATCCGCCAACCCTGACTGAGACGACCGACTATCAAGTTCTAATCCCGTGGTTCTCCTGGCTCTTTGGCCGATTGATGCATCGTTCCATCAGGGGTCGAAAACTTGGACCCGAACCGCAGCAGCAACCGAAGTGGGCCCCACCTGATCGCCTCACCCCGAGGCAAATTCATGTGTTGGGTCTCCTCGCTGCGGCATCTCTTCTCAGCGCATTCGTCAATACTCTCTTCACGCAGACTGTGGCCTTTGCTGGCGATGATCTTGGTGTCGGAGATTGGGGTCGCGGAATAGCCGGCACCGTCGTTCGTGTCGGCATTGTGTTGGGCTTGCCAGCTGCCTTACTTGCAGACCGGATCGGGCGCAGGCGTGTTGTGATTTGTCTGGCCTGGGCAGCACCAATCATCGCTTCACTCGGTGCCATCGCACCAAACTTTCAAATACTCGTAGCGACACAAACGATGGGGCGACCTCTGGGATTAGCCCTTGATCTTTTAATAGCGGTGATTGCCACCGAGGAAATGCCACGCAGTTCACGGGCGTACGCAATCAGTATTTTGGCCATGGCCAATGGCATGGGTGCGGGCGTGGCGGTTACGGCATTACCTCTTGCCGATCTTGCAGACAATGGGTGGCGACTGATTTACGTGATCACATTGGTGTGGTTGGTGGTGGCTTTTGATCTCACTCGTCGTCTCCCTGAAACACGCCGCTTCGAGTTCCATCAACGCGATACACAGGCGGTTGCGATACCTCCATTGCGTCGCAAACGACTAGCGATTCAGATGGCTGTTGCATTCTTTGGCAATATGTTGCTCTCCCCTGCTTCATTTTTTCAGAACTCATTCCTCAAAGATGAACGTGGATTTTCCGCTGGCATGGTGGCTGTTTTTTCTTTGTCAACAGCGACCCCTGCAGTCATTGGTCTGATCATCGGAGCGCGCATCGCTGACCGACGCGGGCGACGGCTCTTGGCTGCCGTCTGTGCTCCAATCGGTGGACTGCTGATTGCTCTATCTTTTTGGGCCTCAGGTGGATGGATGTGGGCTGCTGCCATTTTCGGTGGGATTATTGCCGCCACGGCTTATCCACCGTTAGCCGTATATCGAACTGAACTATTCCCCACGGGTAATCGCGGTCGCGCAGCATTTCTGATTCTCGCTAGCGCGCTGATTGGTGGAAGCCTCTCGCTGTTGTTGACAGGGTGGCTTGTCGATGGCGGGACACACTACGGACCGATCATGTTGGCACTCGTCATCGGCCCCGTCATCGTCGCACTGATCGTCCTACTGACATACCCAGAAACTGCTCACCGCGAACTTGAAGAACTCAATCCCGAGGATCACGCTGGGTTTGATCGACCAGAGATCTAGTCCTGATTAAAATCTCAACGCAATAAAATCTTGCGCGCTTCTCCGAGGTCACCGATTGATGTGCCCGCCTTGAGCTCATCACCACCATGATCAGGGTGGGTTTCACGCAAGCGTGCACGATATTTTGCCTTCACTTCACTTGACGATGGTTTGATTGTTCCTGGTGGGAAGCCGAGAAGTTCGAGAGCCCAGGCGCGTGGATCGCCGATTGACATCAACGAGGTGGCTTTGGATCCCACTAGGTGCGCAACAAAAGCGGTACCCAATGGCCCTCGCCAATTCATCGCCTTGCCCAAAATCGGAGCGAGAGATTTTCGGGTTGGGAGATCCAAACGCTCTAGGGCGTAGATCGCACCTAGAACCTGATGCATCGGGCTTCCCTGCGAATCAAACTCAAAGTTGAAATCATCGCCTTCACCGACGAGACGATGCAGACTGCGCGCCATGCCATGACGGTCAACTTGGAAACGGTGGCGCAAACGAGGTTGAGCGATATGTTCGCCGCGCTGAATTTGCGTAATCAAACGATGAGTGTCAGCAACCAATTCCTCATCAATGTCGACAACAAAGCGAGCCACGACGGCACCGAGCAGTAGACCACCGAAACCGGGTGTGGGATCACATGGAAGTACTAAATGCCCAAGAGAGACGCGACGAGTCGGTGTCAGCGGACGAGTATGCCAAATTTCAATTTCAGCGAGTAACACGAACTATCACTCGTCTGATTCGGAGCCCACGTCAATATCATCAAAAATCACTTCATCGCCTTCAAGTTCATCAAGCAGTCCATCCACAATTGCTTCGGCAGAAGTCGGAACAATCAGGGTTGAATCCAACCAGCGGTGAGTGATGCGTGCAGTGATCAACATCTCAGTGAGATCACGCCGTTCAGCAACTGTGTACTCGTCAAGTTCGTATTCGGTGACATCGTCCTCTTCGGCCACGCCACCTGTGACAGCAGTTAAACCAATGCCAAGTTCTTTTTCAAGCCGATCAAAAATCGTGTCAAGTTTGTCTTCAAACTCCGCAGGAACGACAAGTTCGGATTCAACCCAAGCATGGGGAATACCTGCCTGTGCTAACGCCGCTGTCATCTCGGATTGATGATCAATTGTCCACGAGGAAAGATCGTAAAACACATTTTCATAATCGGGGTCAAGAGGATTCCAGTCGGTCACAAGGTGAACGCTATCTCTGAATCACGACAGATACTTCTCGAGAAAGGCTTCAGTACGTTGATACTCGTCATGGTTGTTCTCGGGGTTGCGGAACCCATGTCCTTCACCGATGAATTCAACCAGTTCAATGTCTCCCCCCGCAGCAGTGACCGCCACGACTAGTGCCCGACTTTGATCAATGGGAACGACTGGGTCGCAATCACCGTGAATGATCAAGATTGGGACCTGGGCGAGCGCATGTGCGTGATTGATTGGAGACCGTTGTGCCGAGAGGTGAACTGTTTGACCCACATCGCCAACCAGACTGCGGTTGTAATGAGCCTCGTATCGATGCGTTGAAGCATCTAGAGCGGCGATGTCACACACCGGGAAACAAACTCTGACGCAGCCGACAAGCTCACTCTCACGAGCAGCGACTGCGAGCGCTGTCAGTCCACCCGCCGATGACCCGAGTACGGCAATCATATTTTTGGGTCTCTGCAATGAACGCAGAATGTCGCACACATCGTCACTATCAAGTTCGCCCCAGCGACCGCGCAACGCTTGAGTAAATGCGCGTCCATGCCCCGTGCTTCCACGATGGTCGGGCACCAAGACGTCATAACCCCGATCAATCCAGTAACTCACACGCGGCATAAAACTGACGGGCCATTGATCCGTCGGACCACCGTGAATCATGCACACCAGACGACCTGTGGGTTGTGGCGCTGAATACAGACGAGCATGCAAGGTGGCCCCATCACGAGCAGTCACTTCAAGTAGAGACGGCTCGACGAGCGAAGGATGATCGTCCCAATCAAAAGATGGACCGATCAACAAAGTTTTTCGCGTCCATGCGTCATGAGAAGTGTCGTAGACAACAACTTGTGTGGGTGTTTTTCCACCCGTGCGAATGGCTACGAGATTTTCACCGACCCATGACAACTGACCATGAATTGCCTTGGCTTTTTCGCTCACTACCCCAGTCGCTCTGTGCACAACGCACAGCCTCCCGAAGCCACCTTCATTTCGTACGAAGGCGATGCGTTCACCCGTTGAGTCAAAGCACCAACTTCGTTGGCGCTCACCCCACGTTGGTCCACCATGTTCAAAGTCTTCGCCAATTCGTTCGCCGTCATGTGTGACAACGTTCAGCCATCCCGAGCGATCATCAAGCCAACCAAGATGCGTGCCCGAGCGATCAGTCATGGGTTGTTGATGTTGAACATTTTTTGCCCCGGCGATCATTCCCTCTGCGGACACGAGCAAGCTTTCATCCCACGCCATATGTGGCACGTTCCATGCCTGCCATATGCATTGCTCGTTCCACCACACGGGATCATTGACAAAATCGTGCTCCCCACGATCTATTCGCCTGGTCACACCGGTAGAAATCTCGACGGTGTGGATCTCGGCTTGATTGACCACATACGCCACCTCGTCGCCAAGCGGTGACACGATCGGAGCGAACAACGACTGCTCGGGTGTGGGTGTCACCAAAAGGCGTGGCTCGCCGTGTAGCGGGATGAGCCATAAGGCCCCCGACTTGGCCACAGCTACCACCCCAGACGAATCTGGGAGCCAATCAAAGCATCCGCCGCCGAGACTGCGACCGGAACGTAATGCCAAAGTCGAAACCTGCCTGGTGACGTTCTCCGGGAGTGTGAGAACGTGTAAAAAAGCACCCTCTGGATCACTGATAATTACCCCGATCATCGAGCCGTCAGGCCCAAGACGGGGTTCGGTGATATCGCGACCTGCGAGGCAATCTGCGGCGGCGAGTCGCGTGGTGGGGGTCATACTCCGAGAGTAGGGGCTTGACCGTGGCTGAGGGAGTACCGTTGGATTCATGCCTGAGCAACCTTCGCGCAACCTCGCAATGGAATTAGTCCGAGTTACTGAGTCAGCCGCACTTGCAGCGTCTCGTTGGGTCGGTCGTGGTGACAAAAATGGTGTTGATAAAGCCGCCGTGGACGCTATGCGTACGGTGCTGGCGACGGTGCCGATGAGTGGTGTGATCGTCATCGGCGAGGGTGAAAAAGACGAAGCCCCGATGTTATTCAACGGTGAGAAAGTCGGCGATGGGTCGAACCCTCAAACCGATGTCGCCGTGGACCCGATTGACGG
>CAMAYS010000030.1:0-19262 GCA_945862545.1 Bifidobacterium breve
CATTCATTCCCTTTACGGGGTCGCAGGCTTTTAGCCCACGTTGGTTAGATTTATCTGAAATGTAAACCAGTCAGGACACAGAGTTGATCCTTGGCTCTCGAGTATTGGGAGGAGCAAATAGTTAAAAAGCCCGCACGGGACGGACGTAGAACGCGTTGGACTTGCCGTAGTAGTTCTGAGAGCCGACGTAGAAACTCTGGCCCCACGCGAAGAAGTCGTCGACCTCAGAAGAACTCCAATAGGAGTCAGTAGAAAAACCACCAACACCAGCCTGTAGCAGGTTGGTGTACATCAGCACCATTTCTCCGAGCGAACCTAAAAACCAATCAGTTTGTGCGCCACAAGATAAGGACTCGGCATATTTCGCTGCATTATTTGAGGTTGTATCGGAAGTGTAAACAGCCAAGATTGCAGTTGTGTTTGCTTCCCCTTGACCGACGGCATTCGCTGCCCAACCACGTGCTGCTAGCACTCCCAAGGTATCTGACGACCAGGTTGTTGACGATTCACACTCCACTGGTGCGGCCTCTAAATAGTCAAACCCCGAGTATTGGTCGTTGTAATCAACGAAGAAAATATGCCCCCCACCAGGGCCCGTCATACCAACCTTGCAAAGCTCGTCAGCAATGGTGTCTACGTCTGATCCGTCGCACACCGATTGCTGGGTGATCGCCACAGTAGCGTCAGCACCCTGTGAACCTTGAGCACCCGTAGCACCAGCAGCACCCTTAGCTCCCTTGGCGCCAGTCGCACCCTTGGCGCCAGTCTGGTTCAACACGACCTTCGTTTCCGTACTTAAACACGTACCGCCCTTGGCATAACGCAACATGTTCGTCGTTTTATTCGCACACACCGTCACAGTTTTTGTCGACGATGCAGCAATCACACCCACACCACCGCCGACTGTGAGACCAGCCAACACACCAACAACGAGAATCACTCCAATTGAACGACGCGAATAGGACCGGGACTTAGGTAAAAGGCTCATGGGCGCACCCTACATCACCCAAAGCCCCCGCACCCGACGAATCAAATACCACGCGACCAGACATGACAGGATTGAACCGTGACTCAACCACTTGACATCCGCCCATTGCTTGACCCAGAGATAGCCGCTCTCCTGGCTGCCTCACCCGTAGATATTGGTGCCGTCTTAGCCTCGCTGACGAATGACTCAATCGTTGATATTCGAGCGATGTTTGCGGCCACACCACCTCCGCCACTATCGGACACGATCGAACGTACCGACCATGTCCTCGTTGATCGTGGCACCGCGACTCTGCGAGTGCATCGGCCAAAAAATCTCGCCGGTCAGCGCCCCTGTGTGTATTGGATGCACGGCGGCGGATTAGTTGTCGGCGATAACAAGATGGACGATGCGCGCTTTGACTCTTGGTGTAATGAATACGGGATAGTGGGCGTCTCAGTTGACTACCGTCTTGCACCCGAGTACCCGTACCCCACACCGCTTGAAGATTGCTACGCAGGTTTGGCGTGGGTTCACCAAAATGCGGAATCACTCGGCGTCGACGCGACGCGAATCGGTATCGGTGGTGCAAGTGCTGGTGCGGGCCTAGCAGCCGGACTTGCCTTACTCGCTCGCGATCGTGGAGATCTATCCGTCGCTTTTCAACTTCTCATTTACCCAATGATTGACGATCGCCAAATCACTGTTTCCAGTACATGGTCTGATCCAATCTGGTCACCTGCAGCTAATACCTTTGGTTGGACCGCTTATCTCGGCGACAAAAAAGGAACAAGCGATGTTGAACCATATGCCGCGCCCGCGCGCGCCACTGACCTCAGCGGATTGCCCCCCACTTTGATCTCCGTCGGCGCTCTTGACGGATTCTCCGACGAAGATATCGATTACGCCGTACGCCTACGCCATGCCGGCGTGGCCGTTGAACTACATGTGTATCCTGGCGCACCCCATGGCTTTGACACTTTTGGGGACTTCACTGCTATCTCACGTCGAGCAGTCGCAGAAACCAACAGTTGGCTCCAAGGGCAAATCAGTTAACTGAAACGATTAAAGATCTGATGATCGCGGGCGCAGAGGATCATCAGCGGGCAGTAGCCGAAAAACTTCCTTGAACGGAGCCTGATCACGGGTCGCCACAACGTAAACGACAGTGCTTTCAGACTCTCCTTCAATGTGCAAAGCCCCAGCGGGAATGACCAACTTGTCTCCTGGCTCCAGCGTCAACCATTGCCCAGTCTCGCCATCAAGAATTGTTGAGTTGCCACTGATGATGTATCCATGAACGTCACAGGGATGCCAATGCACCTCTGGCGGGGCAGACGGTTCAGAAATGAAAGTCGTCGGCCAGAACTCATCCCGAGCGATGTCTTCAAGCGCTCCACGCAGACCTTGAAAATAATTCTTCTTCACGCTGACGCCCATGCTGTAACTTTAGACCACTAAACACACGCAAAAAACAGTATCGGCCCATCAGTGAAACCTTTCTTTATTCAACGTTCACAAGAGTCTTGGCGAAATCCATGGTCTGACTATCGATATCTTCGCGATCAACATCCCGTTGCTCGTATCACTCAAACCACTGGCGACGAATATGTCGTCCTCTCGCGCTTCAACGATGTCTTTAACGCAGCGCGCGATACAGCGACCTTTTCGTCAGCCTCAGGACTCACATTTGAGGCTGGATCAATGGATATGTTTGACGATCGTGGCCAACCAATCGTGATGATGGATCCACCAGACCATACGGTCATGCGACGCCTGGTGAGTGGTCCCATGTCACCAAGTCGAATCGCTGAATTTGAGGCATCAGTGGGCGAGTTTGTCCAAGAGCGCCTCAATACCCTTGAAGATGTTTCTAGCGAAGTGGACATCGTCTCTCTTTTGCTGAAACCTCTTCCCAGTTATGCAGTTGCACATTTTCTTGGAGTCCCGACTGAATCGCGTGATCGCTTTGACAGTTGGACACAAGCCATTGTTGAAGCAAACGCTGGTAATCGCATCGCTTCATCAGCGGAGGCACTCGGTGAGCTCTACGCCTTTGCCGAAGAACTCATCGCCTTTCGCCGAATAAATCCCGGACATGACCTTGTCTCGGATCTGGCTGTGCTCGATGAAAAAGATGTCTCTACATCGTGGATCATCGGATTTATCTTCACCATGATCACAGGCGGAAATGACACAACAACTGGAATGCTCGCAGGATCGCTTGAACTGCTGAGTGAATATCGCGACCAGCGCCAAGTTTTGCTCGACGACCCGAGTCTTATTCGACGATCAGTTGAAGAATTTTTACGACTGACAAGTCCCGTACAAAATTTGGTACGACAAACAACTCGACCTGTCACAATCGAGGGAGTTGACATTGATCAAGGCCAAAGAGTCGCTTTACTCTTTGGTTCGGCGAATCGCGATGAGCGAGAGTACGGAACTGACGCCGAGCAACTTAATGTCACTCGCCCCTTGACGCGTCAATTGAGTTTTGGCTACGGGGCACACCACTGCCTCGGTGCTGCTGTGGCACGCAGCATGGGATCGATCACAATCAGCACTCTGCTGGAACGATTTCCGAACTTTGAGGTTGATCCACAGCGCGGAGAGTTTGCGCCAGGACCATATGTGAGGCGATATGCCTCACTGCCATTACGAACGAACTAAACGGCCTATACGCCGAGATGCTCGCGTATTTTGGCCAGCGACGGATTCGTCATCGCCGTGCCATCAGAAAAAATCAAGGTCGGTACCGTGTAGTTGCCGTTGTTGGCAGCACCAACTAATTCTGCAGCCTCGGGCACGAGTTCGATATCAACTTCTTCAAACTCAATGCCGACATCTTTCAGGTCGCGCTTAAGTCTTTGGCAATAGCCACACCATTTGGTTGAGTACATCGTAAATGTCACGCCTTCAACCTAGCAAATGCGGGACCGTTAACCCATCAGTCATCGTCCCCATATTGGGCGATTACGTCAGCTATCGGGCCATCCCCAAGTAGCTTTCCATTTTCAAGCCATAACCCACGAGTGCATAATCTCTCAATCTGCTTCGTTGAGTGACTCACTAAAAATAGTGTCCCTGCGTTGGCAAGCAGGGATTCAATTTTCGCACGAGATTTCTTCCTGAATTCCTTATCCCCAACCGATAACGCTTCATCGACGAGCAGGATCTCGGGTTGTACCGCTGTAGCGATCGCGAAATGCAACCGCGCGCGCATACCTGCTGAATACGTTTTCAGCGGTCGATCAATCGCCTCCCCTAAACCAGTAAATTCCACAATTTCAGCAACTCTGTCGTCAAGTTCTTCACTACTCATTCCAAGCGCCAAACAACCAAGGCGAATATTTCGGATACCAGTGGCACCATTAAGCAACACCGCTCCAACCCCCAATAACTTTGGTTCGCTTGAAACCAATATTTCGCCACTTGTCGGCTTGATGAGACCTGCTAGTGCCGAAAGCAAGGTGGACTTACCGGAACCATTTGATCCAATGACTCCGATGGCTTCACCCCGACGCGTCTCAAAAGAGACGCCATTGACTGCCTCGATGACCCGACGTCCAGAACCTTCCTTGGTGGCTAAGCGCTGACGCAAGCCCGCTCTCCGGTCGCTAAAGACTTCGAACTCAATATGAAGATCAGTCACCCGAACAGATAACTCCGTCATGACTGCCCATATTTATATTCAGCGACCTTAAAAAATCTAAAACCGAACCAGAGAATCAACAGGGATTCGACGACCGTCAATGCCGATGTCGCAACATTCAATTCTGTTCCCAGAATCATCCACCTATAAAAATTGATCAAAGACGCAATCGGGTTCAGCCGAACTAGCCAATCCACTAGGTCATTGCGACCAACGATTCGATCAAGTGGAAACATGACGCCCGAGGCATACATGGCTAAACGCAAAACAAAGGGGATCAATTGCTGTATGTCGCGAAAGCCATCATTTAAACGTGCAGCAATAAAAGACCCACCAAGATTGAAAGCCGTATGAATTAGGAGAATGACGGGTAAGAGAAACCAGCGACGGGATGGACCCACTCCAGTTGCAAATGTGAATACCACGATGACGAGGAATTGAAAAGAGAAAGCCAATAATTCTCCAATCATGTTTGAGATCGGGACAATTGCACGCGGAAATCTAAAAGACCGCATTAAGCCCTGACGACTGGCGATGGATGAAGCCCCGCCGAGAATCGTGCCAGACGTCAACTGGTAAGTAAAGACACCGATAATGAGCCAGACAACAAAATTATCAACGCCACGACTGACCTCAAGAAATTTTCCGAATACCAGATAATAAACCCCAGCAGTCAATAGCGGATTTCCCAAGTGCCAGATGTTGCCAAATAATGTGTCTTTATGTGAGGACTGCAGTTCTTCAATCGGAAGACTCAACGCAAAATCTCGACGCTTCCAAATTTCCGCGACATACGCTCGCGAAGAGACTGATTTGTCCAATGAGAAGAGGCCCTGATCCTGATCATCGGACTCAGGATGAGAATCATCATGAACAGTCATAGCCCTGCAAGGTTATCCCAAATGCCATCTACATATCCTGAAATTGCCCCAATGAGCCCCCCAAGCAGTTGGTTGTCGCCTATCGTTTACAGGCGTGTCCGAGAGTGTGAAATTTCCCCGTTTCCCCGTCGTTGCCCGCCTTGAACAGAGTTCGAGACGCCAACGCATTCTTATCGCTGTAATAGTTTCAGTCGTCCTCTTTTTCCTAGGTCTCCGAAATCTCTCGACAATCATCGTTGACCGCTGGTGGTCGGACAGTGTGACTGACGCCCCACTATGGAGAGTGCGAATTGTCGCTCAAACACAGCTCTTTCTTCTTGCCTTTGCGGCGATTTTGGCCATTCTAGGTACGACGGTTTTTTTCATCTGGCACACTGGACGTCGCGTTCTTGCCCCCAACAACCGTGTCATGCGTTGGTATCACGCACGGATGGGGATGGCACATCATTGGCTCATCGCAGGAATTGGTATCTATGTCACTTGGCGGACCTTGGCTGCCGTCCCAAATTTTTGGCAACAATGGATTCTTTTCCGCGATGGGTTTGATTTGCCAAATTCTGTTCCAGGTACCGGTGGAAATCTTGGCTCATATATTTTCTCGTTGCCATTCCTCAACACCACAACATCATTTTTACGTCAATTAACAATATTCAGTTTTCTCTTAGCACTCGCAGGTCATTCAACCTCGGGTTCATTCAGATGGAGCAAGTCAGTACCATCGCGTCGAGCAGCATCGGCACACCTGCTTTCGCTAGCCGGTTTTTTTCTTCTTGTGCAGACATTCCATTACCTGTTTGTGCAGAGGCATCTGCAGGTACTTGATAGCTCGGGCGGCTTCGTCGGGGCCGGATATACGCAAACAACATTCATTCTTCCTGGACTCTGGATCACAGCAATCTTTGCTGCACTCGGAGTTGCTTCGTTAATTCATGCAATAGTCACTCGCGAGACGAAGTTGGCAACAATAGGTATGGCTCTTTGGGCAGTCGTACACGTCATCTCTCTTGTTGCATTGCCAGCGATTGTCAACAAAGCAGTCGTTGCACCTGCAGAGGGTGACAAGCAACTAACTGCTATCGCCGAGAACCTCGTCGCCACACGAACCGCATATGGGCTCGGCGATATTTCCGAATCGGAGATCACGGTCAGCAATGGACTGCCCAGCACAACCGATGCGACCGATATTGCACAAACAAGCGAAACTCCAATTTTTGATGTCTCATCTTTAGCACCCGCTCTGCAGATCTTGGAAGGAACAAGTGGTACTCGCGTCGGACAAGTCGATCTTGACCGATACGAGATTGATGGCACATACCGTGCACTCATTTTGGCTTTACGGCAACCTGATCGCCAAGGTTTGCCAGAGAGCGGTTGGGTGAAGGAACGTCTGGTGTACACCCATGGCGGTGGGGTCATCGTGGCCTCGGCGACGCATAGTGATAAAAACGGTCGCCCAGATGTCGCAGAATTTAGTGGCGATTTTGATCTTCCTCCTGTTTATTTTGGAGAAGGTTTGGAGGATTGGTGGGCGATTGTCAACACAAAACGAGTCCAACAAGGTGGAGTTTCATACACCGGTGATTTGGGAATCAAGACTGGCTCTTTTTTCAAGCGCACCATTCTCGGTATCGCACTCAGTGATCTACAGATTCCACTTTCCTCCGAACTCACATCTGAGTCAGAGATCTTGCTGCGCCGTGGTATCAAGGATCGTCTCACTGCCCTAGCCCCATTTCTTTCTTGGGACAGCGATCCTTATGCAGCGATCGTTGACAATCGCGTGGTCTGGATTGTTGACGGTTATACAACCTCAAACTCGTACCCATATTCGCAATCATTCGGCCAAGAGGGATTGCCAGGCGGCAGCGACATTGCGCGCATTCCTTTGAATTACATGCGATCAGCTGTGCGTGCGGTCATTGATGCCGACACAGGGACAACCACTTTGTACGAATCAGATATTGAGCAAAGCGCAGATCCGATTTTGAAGCTTTGGAAGAAAGTTCTACCTGATTTGATTGCGCCAGCAGACTCAATGTCTCAGGATCTGCGCTCCCATTTGCGTTATCCCAAAGATCTATTCATTGTGCAGTCTTCTTTGCTAGGTCGTTACCACGTTGACAATGCGGAATCTCTGTTCAATGGTGAAGATCGCTGGACCATCTCACCCGCACCGGGAGCCGATGTAGGCATGCCTGGCTCCGCTGTTTCTCAACCAGTCTTTCGCTTTAATACCCTCGCTGGTGAGCAACAGTGGTCCATGGTTCGTACGTACAACGCTGGTTCCTCATCAAATGCAACAGCCGGACGCGATGTTCTTTCAGCAATGATCATCGCCTCTCATGACAGCCCACAAAAATTGCAAGTCATCCGACTCACGTCCAGTGACGGAAACAAAATCTCTAGCCCACAAGTTGCTCAGAGCGCTATTGATGCGGATCCTGAATTGGCGCGAATCATCACGCTGCTCAATACGAATGGTTCACAAGTTCGCTTCGGACCGATGACCCCACTCATCATCAAAGATGCTTTGGTGTGGACACGCTCGATGCTCATTTCGGGAACTGGCGGGGCAGCTGTCCCTCGCGTCTATGGAATCATTGCCGTTTCCGATGGCGTGGCTGGACTCGGCGAGACAACCGAGTTAGCTATCGCTGCCGCCATCAAATAAGCACTCGCAAATAAGCACAACCATGCGGTGGACTAGGGCTTGATAATGCTTTAGTTGTACGGTACAAGGTTGCGATGTTAATCAATCTTCTCAAGGAAAAACTGCGGCCATACCGCCATCTTTTGTGGATAGTCGTAGTGTTTCAGGCCATTCAATCTCTCGCTGGCCTGTACCTGCCAACTCTCAATGCACGGATCATCGATCGCGGCATCACCCAAGGTGACACGACATACATTTGGCACGTCGGTGGACTGATGTTGCTGACAACCTTGGTTCAGGTTCTCTTATCAATTGCTGCGATCCACTTCGGCTCTCGTGCGTCCATGGGATTCGGTCGCGATACGCGCTCGGCCTTATTCCATCAGGTGAATAGTTTTTCATCACGTGAAGTTGCTCATTTCGGTGCGCCCTCATTGATTACCCGAATCACCAATGATGTGCAGCAAGTACAAATGTTGGTGCTAACGACCTGCACTCTGCTGCTCGCTGCGCCATTCACTGCCATCGGTGGGCTAGTGCTAGCCCTGCAACAAGATGTCAACTTGTCATGGATCATCGTCGTTGCCATACCTCTCGTCATGAGCATTCTTGGGACCGTCGTTTACAAAATGGTTCCGACATTTCGAGTCATGCAAGTGCGCATTGATCGAATCAATGAAATTTTACGCGAGCAGCTTTCGGGTATCCGCGTCGTTCGTGCGTTTGTACGCGAACCACAAGAGATAGCGCGTTTCCAAGAGGCAAACCACGATGTCGCACAAACAGCCCTTCGAGGAGGGCGCCTCATGTCTTTGATGTTTCCGACTGCCACCTTCATCGTCAATCTTTCATGCGTGGCCGTGGTGTGGTTTGGCTCTAACCGAATCGCTGCGGGTCAGATGAAACTCGGACCAATGGTCGCCTTCCTGACCTATCTAGCGCAGATCTTGATGTCTGTCATGATGGCTACTTTTATGGCCGCCATATGGCCTCGTGCTGCAGTCAGTGCCGAGAGGATCCAAGAAGTCCTGTCAACAACTTCGTCAGTGCCCATCCCCACTCACCCAACACCGATCACACAAACACGGGTCGATCTCGAACTTCGCACTGTCGATTTCGAATATCCAGGGGCGGCTAGTCCCGTCTTACACAACATCTCATTTAAGGTTGCTGCCGGTGAGACACTGGCCATTATCGGTAGCACAGGTTCAGGAAAAACCACATTGCTGAATCTTGTGGCACGCCTATTCGACGCAACTTCTGGAGCAGTGTTGATTGATGGCGTGAATGTTAGTGACATGGCACCCGCAGAATTGTGGTCACGAATTGGACTAGTGCCGCAAAAGCCCTATCTCTTTTCCGGGACAATCTCCAGCAATCTTTGCTATGGAAAACAAGACGCAACAGAACAAGAGATGTGGAATGCCCTGACCATCGCCCAAGCAGACTCCTTTGTGCGTGAAATGCCAGGCGGACTTGAAGCAGTCGTCACTCAAGGTGGCACCAATGTCTCTGGTGGACAGAGACAACGCTTGGCAATTGCCCGTGCATTAATTCGCCAACCTGAGATCTATTTATTTGATGATTCGTTCTCGGCCCTTGACCTCTCGACTGACGCCAAATTGCGGGCTGCCCTGACACCTCATCTCAAAGACTCAGTGACACTCATCGTCGGACAACGAGTTTCCACAATTCGCCATGCCAAGCAGATACTGGTCCTTGAAGATGGCATTGTCGTTGGACTTGGCACCCATGAAGAACTTCGCCGATCCTGCCCCACATACGAAGAAATCGTTTTATCCCAGGCCTTACAAGAAGGTGATGACCTGTGAATGAACCAAAACGAATGAACAAAGAGGATCAAACGACGAGTCCCGTGGGTAATGTCTCCGAACTCCGTGCTGGCCGCATGAATACTGTTGGCGTGCCGGCAGAAAAGTCAAAGAACTTTGCTCAAAGTGCTAAACGCCTCACACGCTTAATTTCCGATGAATCAATTTTAGTGATTCTTATTTTTCTTATGGCAGTCGCCAGTGTCGCTCTCGTCGTTTCTGGTCCGCGAATTTTGGGGCATGCCACTGACATTGTTTTTCAAGGTCTTCTCAACCGTGATGGTGCCGATGGAATTGATTTCGCAAGATTGCATCGCACACTGGCATTTGCTATCGGTGTGTACACCGCTTCTTATGTATTGGCTTACGGACAAGCATTCCTTCTCGCTGGAGTGGTCCAACGGACCATGTTTAAACTGCGTCAGGACATTGAATCCAAAATCCACCGATTGCCGCTGAGTTACATTGACCGACACTCGCGAGGCGACCTATTGAGTCGTGTCACAAATGACGTCGACAACATTTCGCAGAGTTTGCAACAATCGTTGAGCCAATTGGTCACTTCCATGCTCACCATCTTTGGCGTTTTACTGATGATGTTCATAGTTTCACCAATTTTGGCTCTTGTTGCACTGACGGTGATTCCTCTCACACTGCTGACAATGGGACAAATTGCTAAACGTTCGCGGGCAAAATTTATTTCTCAATGGCGATACACAGGTCAGTTAAACGGCTTAATCGAAGAAGCATTCACTGGTCATGCCATTGTCAAAGTGTTTGGCCGTCAACAAGAAGTAGAGGAGCGCTTTACGACTATCAATAACGAATTGTTTGAAACGGCCAACTCTGCTCAATTTATGTCTGGTTCAATTCAGCCCGCGACAATGTTTATCGGAAACCTCAATTATGTCGCGATTGCCGTCATCGGTGGTCTGCGAGTCGCTTCAGGCTCTATGAGCCTTGGTGATGTGCAGGCCTTTATTCAATATTCGCGCCAGTTCACTCATCCCATGACACAAGCAGCATCAATGATGAATGTTCTGCAATCGGGTGTGGCTTCGGCTGAACGCGTTTTTGAATTGCTTGACGCGGAAGAGCAGATAGCTGAAAGTGGAGTTGCCGATTCCGCAATAACACAAGGTCGCATTGAGTTTGACCATGCTTCATTTTCTTACGACCCGCAACGACCTTTGATCACTGACCTTTCATTTGTCGCAGAACCTGGGACGACTGTGGCCATCGTCGGTCCAACCGGCGCAGGTAAAACCACTTTGGTGAATCTTGTGATGCGCTTCTATGAACTTAATGAAGGACGCATCGTATTAGATGGTCGCAATATTGCTGAGATGCCCCGCTCTGAACTGCGATCCAAAATCGGCATGGTCCTGCAGGACACTTGGCTTTTCAATGGCACAATTCGCGAGAATATCGCTTACGGAAACCCTGACGCGACCGATGAGCAGATTCGGGCAGCGGCGAAAGCTACTTTCGTTGATCGATTTGTCCACTCTCTGCCAGATGGATACGACACCATCCTCAGCGGTGATGATGGAGCGGTGAGTGCGGGCGAAAAGCAGTTGCTGACAATCGCTCGAGCATTCTTGGCTGACCCCGCAATTTTGATTCTTGATGAAGCGACGAGTTCTGTCGATACGCGCACCGAAGTGCTGATTCAAAAAGCGATGGGTGCGCTACGTCAAAAACGTACGAGTTTCGTGATTGCCCATCGTCTCTCGACGATTCAAGATGCCGACATTATTTTGGTCATGGAAAATGGGGCGATCGTGGAAACTGGTTCGCATGTCGAGTTACTGGCGGCGCGGGGAGCGTATGACCGGTTGTACCAATCGCAGTTCACCGCTCCCGTTATTGACCTTGTCTAGCCAACCGAGGCCAGAACTCAATCATCTTTCAATAATTCTTTTTATTCCCTGGATCTGCTGTGTTAGTTCGCCCAACGACGATGAGAATCGTCTGTGAGCAGGTCTTATACACTGCCAGCCAGTTTTCACCGCAACCCTGCTAAAGAACTATTTGAGCTGCGAAAACGAATCACAGTTCTAATTCAGTTGACATTGCCATTTCAAAGTGATTGCCTATAGAGCGTTATGAACCTTTTGAACGCTTCCGCTTCAATCGCCACGATCAGTTGGCCAGTGGGCTCAGACGCGTCATATGCAGGGTTTACGGCGAATCATGCGGCGAAAAATCATGTCGCCAAAAAGGCCGTCTATATGGCAGCCACCTTCGCAGCAGTGAACACCAAGCGTTCACCCCAGCGGCTCGAGGAGTTACTCACGTAGGACACACCAACGTAGAGAATCCACACCGAGGCCACTGGGAAAATCCCAGTGGCCTTTTTCGTTCTCCAGGCAACAATCAAAAATCCAACCCACCGACAACAGAAATAGAGACCAAATCATGACAATGACACTTGAAGCCCCCATCACCTACATCGGTGATGCCACCACCTCACCGGCTCCGAAGAAACTGGCTGCCCGCTGTGCAGACGGCAATGGCACGCTCACTCCCCTGTTCTTCAGCGATGAGAATGTGGACATTGCTCGGGCCAAGGCTATTTGCACTCGATGTCCGCTGAGTGCTTCGTGCCTTGACGGCGCTCTAGAACGTCTCGAACCCTGGGGGGTTTGGGGAGGTGAACTGATCGACAATGGTCAGATAGTCCTTGATCGCAGACCGCGCGGGAGACCATCGGTTTTACCACGGGCCATTTTGGTCATTGACGAGGACCGCACAATTCGCAGCATTGCGAGCGTTAGTGAACAGAGGAGTTACGAAATCGCCATTCGCGTGGCCTAACTCCTGACGTGATCTGAGACTCCTGAACATCTCGGTTATGGGCAACGCTTAGACGACCCCGTAACTGCACCGGGAGGTCCCGGTCGTAGTAACCCCCCACTGCGACCGGGCATCCCCGATCCCCATACGAATCTGCGAAATCCGATCAGCCAACTATCCTGTGCTCAGTGGTTCAAACACATTTGCTTCGTCGCTTACGCCCTGTGGCAGTTGCCTTGGTAGCTGCCCTCGCCGCCTCAGGCTCTGTGATTTTGATCCTCGGTGCCCTGCAAAATAACAATGATTCAGATGTCATCTTGGATGAGCCCGGAGAGTATCAAGAACCAGGCATTGGCACTAACGCCCCAATTGAGGGAACTCCACTTGGACATGCGATTGTCACCGACCTCGATGGTCAAGAAATCAACACAGCTTCTTTAAGAGATGCGGGTCGCCCAATGCTGATCAACTTCTGGTTTTCTAATTGTCAACCCTGCAAACGAGAAATGCCTGAACTCCAAGCGGCCTTCGAGACATACGCAGACAGAGTGACGTTTGTCGGTATCAATACCCAAGACTCAGCGAAAGTCACTCAGGCATTTGCTCAAGACCTCGGTGTCACCTATCAACTGTGGCGCGACCCCAACGGCGAGATGCTGGTTGCCAATGGCATTTCGATATTCCCCACCACTTTGTTCGTCTCTGCTGATGGGACGATCATCAAACAAGTTTCTGGTGAACTCACAACAGCGGCAATCACCGCCGCCTTATTGGCACTGGGCATTTCATGATCGGAAGTGCTGATCGTCTCTGGCTGAGTTTCGGCAGCGGCCTGTTGGCGGCCGTTAATCCCTGTGGGTTCGTCTTACTACCCACTTACTTGATGTACTTTCTCGGAGTCAGTGGGCGACCAGGTACTCAGCGCTCAACAATCACACGCGCGCTCTTAGTAAGTGGCGCCTTGTCCGCAGGATTTATGAGCGTCTTCGTCATCGTCGGTGGCGTGAGCCGACTTTTCACTGACTGGATTAATCAAAACGCCAAATATGTTTCGGTACTTATTGGAGTTGCTCTTGTTGTGCTAGGTATTGCGATGTTGTTTGGCTATCGATTGGCGTACAGCACACCAAAACTTGATACAGGTCAGCGTGACCGCACCATTTTCTCCATGTACCTATTTGGTCTGGCTTACGCGATTGCCTCAATTGGTTGCACCATCGGGCCGTTCTCGGCCACAGTTCTTGGAACCATTGATACCGAAGGATTCGCCCGCGGAATCGTGGCGATTACGCTCTATGGGGTTGCTATGTCACTATTAGTAACCGCACTGACCGTGACGTTGGCACTCGCACAAGGCGGACTGCTAAGACTGTTGCGATTGAGTATGTCTTATGTTGAAATCTTTTCAGCATGTGTGATGATTTTGTCAGGTCTTTACTTAAGTTGGTATTGGTTCAACGATATTCGCAATAATTACGACGACGCTCTCACTGGCCGTGTTTTAACATGGCAAGAAAACATTGCTCAATCAATTGACGAAAACCGTTTTGTGCTAGCCGTTATCTTTGGCCTCATCGTGGCCTGCGCTATTACTTACACAATCATCAGTCGCCGACGAGAAATTTCAACGAGCGAATAATCTGCCGATGTTTCGCCAACTCCTTGATCACCCTGATGTCGAAGAAGTCGTCGTCTTACGCGGAGTCACTGAACCGCGTGCACACAGAATTGGTTTCATGGCATATCACGGTGGTGGACTTGAAGAGATGACCGAAGTGGTTGCCATGGCCGCTGCCGAACATTGCGGTGCTAGCTACTATGGCGTTCATCAACCCAAAGGCATGGAGCGACATATTCCTTCCATTGAGGTGTCACCAGATTCTTCAGAAAATCTGCGATCGTTTATTGATCACGTTCATACTGTGATCACCATTCATGGATTTGGGCGTCAAGGATATTTCTCGTCGCTCTTATTGGGCGGTCAAAATCGCCCCTTTGCTGAACATATCGGTGGCTATTTGCGGACTCACTTACCGGCGTACAACATAGTGACTGAAATTGAAGACATCCCGAAAGATCTTCGTGGTTTACATTCCCGCAATCCCGTCAATCTCCCTCCAGGTACTGGCGTGCAAATTGAATTGCCACCGCGTGTTCGTGGCACAACGCCACTCTTTTGGGATTGGGAAGGACCTGAGCTGCCACCGCATACGCGATCATTAATCGCTGGGTTGGCCGAAGCGGTAGAGAACTGGGCTACGGGGCCAAACGGTCAATGATCCAGGAATCTGTTGAATCCTCAAGGCGATAACGAAAGCGATCGTGCAAACGATTGGGACGACCCTGCCAAAACTCAAACACTTCAGGGACGAGAAGCCAACCACCCCAATGTGGTGGGCGGGGTACCTCACCAGTGGAGAATTGTTCACTGAAATCAGCAAAGTTTTTCTCCAAGACGGATCGATCTTCAATTTCTTGACTTTGGGGAGAAGCCCATGCGCCTATCTGACTTTCTCGCGGTCGTGAAGCAAAATAGGCATCACTTTCAAATCGCGATAACACCTCAACTGAACCTCGGGCGCGCACTTGACGATGTAAACCGAGCCACGGGAAAACCACGCTCGCTAAAGGCGTGCCATCAAGTTGCTGACCCTTGGAACTTTCGTAGTTTCCGAAAAACGTGATGCCTTCATCATCCACCCCACGAGCCAACACAATGCGTGCATCAGGTAACCCGTACTCATCAACTGTGCCGACAACCATCGCATTCGGCTCAGGCAACTCGGCCTCAACAGCGTCGACATACCATGCATGCCATTGCTGAATCGGTGACTCATCAAGGTCTTCACGATTGAGCCCAGCAGTTTCGTATTGAATACGACGATCGCGCGGGCTCACGATAATCAGTTCCTCGGTGAGATCCGCTCAAGGCCGCGCGTATATGGCCGCAGCGCTTCGGGAATGACAACGCTTCCATCTGCCTCACGGAAGTTTTCCATGATTGCCGCCCACACGCGTGGTACGGCCAAAGCCGAACCGTTCAGAGTGTGAGCAATGTGCGTTCCTTTTTCACCAGATTTGCGATAACGAATATCTGCTCGACGACCCTGATAGTCGCTAAACCATGAGACTGAAGAGACCTCAAGCCAACTATCGCAACCTGGGGCGTAGACCTCAATGTCAAAACTTCGATGATGGCTTTGACCCATATCGCCAGTACAGATTTCGATCATCCGATAAGGCAAACCTAAACCGGCGATCAAACGCTCAGCGCGATCACGTAACTCGATCAACATGGCTGGCGAATCTTCGGGGGTACACAAGGAAAATATTTCAACCTTGTCAAACTCGTGGGCACGCAACATACCTCGTGTATCACGACCCGCAGAACCTGCTTCACGGCGATAGCAAGATGAGTACGCCATCAGTCGCATCGGCAATTGTGCTTCATCTAAAATCTCGCCAGAATACATTGACGTCAAGGGAGCCTCGGCTGTCGGGATGCACCACAGGTCGTCACGTTCAATGGCGTATGCGTCCTCGGCAAACTTTGGTAACTGACCAGTTGCGGTCAACGTGGCTGTGGTCACCAGTGATGGTGGACGGATTTCTTCAAAAGCATCTGCATTCATATCGAGCGCATACTGACATAATGCGCGCGACAACATTGCTCCTGCACCACGCTGCATCGTAAACATTGCACCGCTCAACTTGACTGCGCGCTCGTTGTCAAGAATGCCCAACTCATCAGCAACAACCCAATGCGCAACTCTTTGATGTTCAAAAAATTCAGTTGGCAGATTAATCGGACCCTTCACAAGGGGATTGTCCTGATCATTTACTCCGTCTGGGGCATCATCATGAGGCAGATTGGGAATGCGCAACATGATGTCACGTAATTGACCCTGAACAGTTTCAAATGCTTCAGCCAATGCCTTCTCATCATCACCCAAAGTGCGACTCTCAGATTGGAGTTTTTCGGCCGCTTCATTCTCACCATCGCGTCGAGCGGCGCCTACTAACTTGGAGAGTTCGTTAACTCGCGCACGACTGGCATCGCGTTGAGCGGTGATATCGCGCAATTGACCGTCGAGGGCAATGGCGGCGTCGAGTTGTTCAATAATCTCTGGCTTGCCGCGCCGAGCGAGGGCAGCCTTCACGGCGGCGGGGTCGTTTCGTAATAAACGGACATCAATCACAGAAACATCAGGTTATCCCGATGGGAGTTGCCAAGCCCTACGACTAAAGTCAGAACTGTGAACGGCGATCTTTCTCCACTCAATGATCCCCCCTCGTTGAGCCGCATCGACCGGACAGAACCCACGCTTGTTGTTGAGCAACTGTGCGTGCGCTACGGGGATCTTCTGGCAGTTGACAATATTTCCTTCTCTGCCCGAGCTGGTCAAGTGACTGCGGTTTTGGGACCCAACGGTGCGGGCAAAACAAGCACAATTGAGGTTTGCGAGGGTATTCGTAAGGCCAGCAGTGGGCAGGTGCGAGTCCTCGGTCTTGATCCAGTCAAAGATCGCCGAATTCTCGCCAAAAAGATGGGCGTCATGCTCCAAGATGGGGGCGTTTACCCAAGCGCCCGGGCCATTGATGTTGTACGCCAGTACTGCGGGTTATATGCCTCTGGCCGAGACAAGATTGTGGCGCCCGAGGACCTCCTGGAATTGGTCGGTCTCAGCGAGCGGCGCCTCTCCCCTTGGCGTCGCTTATCTGGAGGCGAAAAACAGCGGCTCTCATTAGCGATGGCCTTAGCAGCCCAGCCACAAATAATTTTTCTAGATGAACCCACGAGTGGCGTCGATGTCAATGGCCGCACGGCTATTCGCCAGATCATTCGTCGCTTAGCCGATCAAGGAGCAACAATCATTTTGGCGACTCATGAATTAGATGAGGCTGAAAAGATGTGCGATCGAGTCGTGATTTTTGACAAGGGCAAGGTTCTTGTTGAGGGGGGCCTTGATGATGTCCGTCGGGCGCGTCGCGTCGTGAGATTGCGTACTGTTCGTCCACTTGACCTCGCCAATATGCCCGACAACTTGGCAGGTTGGCTGATCGAAGACGCCCCTTGTGATTACAGCATTGAAGATGCTCCGCAAGGATTGATCGCGGCCCTCGCAGTGTGGCTCTCTGAACGCGGTATTGATGTCGTTGAACTCAGAACTGGTATGGCCAGTCTTGAAGACACTTTCAAAAAGCTCACGGGGGGTGCGCCGTGAAGACCTCGGTGAGTCCATTGTGGGCCCAGTTGCGCGCCGAACTACAGATCTTGGCGCGCAATGGCGAACAGTTATTACTCACACTGATTATCCCCGTGATGCTGCTGGTGTTCTTTGGGATGACTGATGTGCTGCCCACAGGCTTTGACGACCATATGGATTTTCTCACTCCCGGTGTTATCGCTCTGGCGATCATGAGTAGTTCAATGGTCAGCCTCGGTATCGCTACAGGATTTGAACGCAGTTACAAAGTGCTCAAACGCCTGGGAGTCACTCCACTGGGGCGTCCACGATGGCTGATCGCGAAAGTGATCACCATTTTGGTCGTGCAGTTCATTCAACTCGGCATCTTGATCCCTGTGGCATTACTTCTTGACTGGCAGGCAGATGACGCTCAATGGCTTGCGGCTATTGGCGCAGTTGTTGGTGGCAGCATTGCTTTCGCCGGTCTGGGTTTATTCATTGCTGGTCGCCTGCGTGCTGAAGTCAACTTGGCGGCACAAAATGGTTTGTATCTATTGCTTCTCTTACTCGGTGGAATGGTCATACCTTTTGACGAGTTGCCAGATCCGGTTGCCGCAGTAGCAAAGTGCTTGCCATCGGGAGCACTGGCCGATGTCTTGCGTGATGCTCTCGTGAACGGTGGTGATCGCCCAGCGACCTCATGGATGGTTTTAGGCATCTGGGCACTCGTTACCCCAGTGCTGACTGCACTTACTTTTCGCTGGGAATAGTTTTCAGCGGTTATTCGGCTCGGGTTGCGGGGGTGATGCGCTGAAAGCCCTTTCAACATCGGCGGTCGTCAACTCTTCCTCTTCTCGAACGTAAGCACTCTCATTTTCACGTCTGAAAGTGAACACAAAATTCTTGATGAACATCACTCCGATGATTGTCCAAAGGAATGCAGACCCGCCAAGTTTCATCATCGCTCCAGCGATTTGCTGATCGTCGCCGATTGAAATGCCCCACACCCTAACTGGGATGTTGTAGTGCTTATACACAACTCCTTCAGCGAAGGTCAGCCAACCTGCTGGTACGGTCGCCACCACACTGTTCAAAAATAAATAAATCATCTTTGACATTGATGTGAGATGAAACTCTCTGATCGGACCACACACTGGCATCCACATCAGCATTGATGACAGCACTAACAAAATATGCACGGTGTAGTGCAGCGGTCCATTGGAAACGGACGCATTCACAACACCAGGAATATGGCTGACCATCAAGCCCACGTTGAACAAGAGCGCAGC
>CAMAYS010000031.1:0-18999 GCA_945862545.1 Bifidobacterium breve
AACTCAGGGGTTGCAAAAACATAAGTCACCGAATCAAGTTCGATATCAAAGACATCCCAAGCACCTGTGACGAGCAATGTCACATCGGGTTGATTAATGCGCGCCGCATTCTCCCAACGCTGTACTGGCGAACCACAGTCAACAAATGACCAACCGAACTTTGGTTGTTGAGTAATCACTCGACCATCTTCAAAGAGACCACATCCAGACGAGGTCTTCTTGACCAAGGTGAAATACTTATCAAGATCTGCGGGACGATTAATCACTAAAGAATGTCCCTGACTGTCACCAACAACTAACAACTTACGTGGCAAAGGTGGCATGACAAATGGAACTGAACTAGTCGTTGACTCGGAGGACCCATCATCAGGTATCTGTCCGCCGGGAACCGTTGAGGCATTATCCAAAACCGTCGTTGCTGTCAGTACAGATTCATCAAAGTCCACGGCCGCCCCACCCTGACCAGCAATAGGTGCCGGCGTTCGCAGAAGTCCGACAACTAGCGCCATGGTTGGTAGAAAAACAACGACTGATAACACAGAGAAAATTCTCAGCGGACGTCGTCGCTGTGGACGATAAAGAATCCGCCATTGGCGCCCCAACCAACCCGAACGCATCGGTTGTTCAACAAAACGCAGACAACATTCCGCTAGCAGAATCGACAGTAATAGCGCTGGCCAAACACGTACTCTGTCTTGTCGCACTCCAAAAGCAACAAATATCGGCCAATGCCAAAGATATAAACCGTAACTTCGTTTTCCAATCGCCACTAACCAAGTCATTGAGAGCAATCCACGCAATTGACTACGCGGGTTGAGAGTGACCTCAAGAGCGATCAGGGCCGAGAAAACAGCAACTAGAGCCAGCCCTCCGCGATAGATCAGTAGTGAATCCACGTGGAAGGGGATGAAGGACAATAGCAACAAGGCGAAAGCGGGTAACACCAAACGACTAGGCCATTGTGGAATGGGGAAACCACGAGGGTGAGAAGCCACCCAAAAAGCCGCCGCCGCGCCAATCAGTAATCCGCCAAACCGCGTCACCGTTGACAGATAGAGAAAGTTCACACGATCCTCGTCGGCCCCAAAACTGGCAAGAGCCGTGGCAAACCAAATCAGGAGTGCCACGGCTGTCAGTGAATAAGCCATTCGCCGCCGGAGATGCGCGCTCGAAGTTCTTTTAATCAGCAAAATTGCCACTACTGGCCAGATGAGATACCACTGTTCTTCAACCGCCAAACTCCACAGGTGACGCAACAGAGGCGGATTCGCTAATCCGAAATAGGGAATGTCAGACGCAAAGATCTGCCACCAATTAGAAAAATAAAAGATACCCGGCAGCGCATCTTGTCTGAAGGCCGCTACGTGTTGGTGTCCGAAAAAGATGACCCATAATCCGATCACGGCGAGCATTGCCACTAACGCTGGCAACAAACGTCGAGCACGACGAATCCAAAACTCACGCAGGTTGATTGATCCTTGAGAGCGGTGTTCACCAATCAATAATGATGTGATCAAGAAACCAGAAACGACGAAAAATACTTCAACGCCGAGAAACCCTCCTCCCAGCCATGTGAACCCTGCGTGATAAATAATGACCGCTATCACCGAGATGGCACGCAAGCCGTCCAGCGCAGGTTCGTAACGTACGAATGACTGATTCGACAACCTCGTGTCGTTCAAAGTCATTCCTGTTCTCCGACTCCAACTGCAAAGAGCAAGGCCAAAGCGCATAGCGCTCCACCCACGAGATAAGGCGAACCGATTGACACATGGTCATACAAAACGCCCGCCAAGGCTGGACCACTGACACGACCGATGGCGTTGACACCTTGTTGAAAACCAAGCGCTTCGCCACGACGATGATCGGGTACGCGACCCGAGACAAGAGTTGACAAGTTGGGCGCGACTAAGCCTTGTCCCACTGTCAACAAGGCCAAAGCAACAATCAAGATTGACCAAGATTCAGCGAAGGCCAGAATGATCAGACCGACGCTGTTGAGAACTAGACCAATCTGTAACGAACGCTGAGTCCCGAGTTTGGCGTTGATCGGTGCAATAAGAATGCCTTGCACCACGACGAGGAGTGCGCCGATACCAACAAAAATCGCTGCGATGCCTCCCTCGGTCAGATTGAAACGATTGCCGGCAAGGAGCGAGAAGGTGGCTTCAAATCCACTGAAGGCCACGATGGCTGTGAAACCAGTCAGCGCCAAACCC
The DNA here is from genome assembly GCA_945862545.1 of Bifidobacterium breve. GTDB lineage: Bacteria > Actinomycetota > Acidimicrobiia > Acidimicrobiales > Ilumatobacteraceae > Casp-actino8. Next base: position 2,220 of record CAMAYS010000031.1, read on the forward strand.
CAGAGGCGAATTTTGGCGCTCGTGCCTTGACTGCTGTGCAGACGAGCTTCGTCACGAACTCGCGCCGGACGAGTCTCAGGCAAGCGGAACCAAGCCACTCCAGCATTGATCAATGCCACCGTTCCCGCCACGAAGAAAGGAAGATGCTCGCCACCTAAAGATGCCAAGCCACCGAGGGCCGGACCGACCACAAATCCGACGCCGAAGGCTGCGCCCAAAAGTCCCAACAAACGCGGACGTTCACTGGGCGGAGCAAGGTCAGTCACTGCACCTTGAGCCACGGCCACACTGGCCCCCGATGCTCCGTCCAAAATACGGCCAAGAAAAAGAACCCACAATGCCCCAGCAGCACCAGTGACAAACGATCCCACCGCAGTTCCAAGTAAGGAAATCATGATCACTGGTTTGCGACCGATGCGATCGGAAAGACGCCCAAGAAGTGGAGCACATACCAACTGCGCAAGGGAGAATGAGGCGAAAAGCAATCCAACCTCGAGACCGCTGGCACCGAAACGCTCTGCATAACGACCCAAAATAGGAACAACGATTCCAAAACCCACTAAGTCAAGGGCCACTGTCACCCAAATAGTTGCGAAGCCTTGTGGGAGCGGAACCTTGGCAGTTTTTTCTGAGCGGGTAAACACCTTCTTGACCACAATGATTCACCAGTCGTCAGCGACGAACGGTGGTACCAGCCTTATTGGTTTCGACAATCCATCCTGCTGCCATCAGTTCGCCCCGCAGCACATCAGCAGTAGCGAAATCTTTTGCTGAACGCGCCGCATCAAGTGCCACAGCCTTCGTGGCAATATCTTGCGGCACTGCTACGGCCTGCTTCAGTTCAAGTCCGAAGGCTTGACATATCTCATGCACCGCCGCAGACAACTGCGCAGCACGTGGATCATCAGCATCCAAGGCTGTGTTAGCTGCACGAACTGTTTCGAACAACAACGCAACTGCTGAAGGTGTATCAAGATCATTGTCCATAAATTCGCGGAACTTAAGCATCACATCACCATCGGGTGCAGCACCTGAAGAAACAGAAACAGTGCGCGCTGCGAACGAGTCAAGGCCAGACAGTGCATTGACCGAAGCATCAATATTGTCCTGGCTGATACGCACTGGACCACGATAATGAGTTTGCAAAAGCACCAAACGATAGGCACGCGGGTCGTAATGCTCCACGAGATCAAGAAGATTCGCTACATTTCCGAGGCTTTTCGACATCTTTTCACCCTCGGTGTCAACGACGAAGCCATTGTGCATCCAGTGGTTGGCGAAAGTTTTTCCGAGTGCAACAGCTTGCGCGCGCTCGTTTTCGTGATGCGGAAACTTGAGGTCCATGCCGCCGCAATGCAGATCAAATCCCTCACCCAAAAGATCCAAACTCATGACCACACATTCGCTGTGCCAACCTGGTCGACCTGCGCCCCACGGCGAATCCCACGCTGGTTCACCGGGCTTACTAAATTTCCATAAAGCAAAGTCGGCTGCATTCTTTTTATTGCTGGCACCGAAAACTTCTCGATCCCCTCCGCCGGACAACATCTCATCCAGATTTTGATGCGCCAATAACCCGTAATCAGAAACTTGAAGAACATCGAGATAAACCCCATCGGCGGTGACATAGGCCCCACCCCGCTCAACCAGTTCACCAATCATGGCAACCATTGATTGAACATAGTCAGTGGCGCGCGGAACATCGGTTGGGCGCAGAACATTAAGTTTGCCCATGGCCGTAAACCACATGTCTTCGCACTTGAGGGTGATCTCTTGCCACTCCCGACCCTCATTTTTGGCGCGCTCAATGATTTTGTCGTCAATATCGGTGATATTTGAGACCAAACGCACCTCTAGACCAGTCCACTGCAGGTAGCGACGCAAAATGTCATAGACCAGGGTCGCTCGACCATGCCCGAGGTGGGGAGGGCCGTACACCGTGGGACCGCAGAGGTAAATCCCCACCTTGCCAGGTTCCCGCAAAGCCAACGGGCGAACTTGAGAGGTTGCGGTATCAAACAGCCTGAACATGCACTACGAGCCTACGCCCCCATTGCCGTGTCACCTATAACCTGCAACCCATGGCAGTGACTAATTCGGACTCAAATCCGACGAACATTCCCGACAAGCCCTCACTCGATGGCATTGAGTCGGCATTGGCTCAGATCTGGCAGGACGAAGGCACCTATGCCTTTGACCGCACTGCGCCCCGCGAACGGGTCTACTCAATTGATACTCCCCCACCCACAGTGAGCGGTTCGTTGCACATGGGTCATGTCTTCTCGTACACCCACACCGACACCATTGCGCGTTACCAACGCATGACTGGTAAAGCAGTTTTTTATCCCATGGGTTGGGATGACAATGGTCTGCCCACCGAACGGCGGGTGCAGAATTACTTTGGCGTACGGTGCGATCCCCATGTCGCCTATGAGCCGGATTTTGACCCTCCATTTCGTGGTGACCCTCCCAAGGATCATCAACCGATTTCCATTTCGCGTCCGAATTTCATCAAGTTATGTGAAGAACTGACTCACGAGGATGAAAAAGTTTTTGAGGATTTGTTTCGTCGCCTCGGATTATCCGTGGACTGGGATTATCTCTACACAACCATTGAAGATCGCAGTCGCCGCGTCAGCCAGCGCGCCTTTTTAGGCAACTTAGAACGCGGTGAGGCATACACCCAAGAGGCCCCAACGCTCTGGGATGTGGATTTTAAAACTGCCGTTGCTCAAGCAGAACTTGAAGATCGTGAACGTCCGGGTGCGTATCATCAAGTTTCCTTCGCGCGCAGCGATGGATCTGGTGACGTTGTCATTGACACCACGCGACCAGTGCTGCTTGCTGCATGTGTTGCCCTCGTGGCGCATCCTGATGACCCGCGTTACCAACCTTTATTCGGCACAACTGTGCGCACCCCGTTGTACGACGTTGAGGTTCCAGTATTGGCGCATCCACTAGCGCAAATTGATAAAGGCACAGGCATCGCAATGATTTGTACGTTCGGCGATCTTACCGACGTGATTTGGTGGCGTGAACTTAATCTGCCGACACGCGCCATCATTGGCCGCGATGGTCGAATTATCAACACACCGCCTCATGGTCTTGATAGCGCAGCAGGGATCGCCGCCTACGAACAAATCGCTGGGTTATTTATCAACCAAGCCCAGACAAAAGTTGTTGAGGCGCTACGTGAATCCGGAGCGATGCTCGGTGAGCCACGAGCCATCATGCACCCTGTGAAGTTTTTTGAAAAGGGTGATCGACCACTTGAAATCGTGACCAGTCGCCAGTGGTATATCCGCAACGGCGGACGCGATGCAGATCTTCGTCATGCGTTCGTTGATCGTGGAAATTCATTGGCATGGCATCCCGACCACATGCGTCATCGCTATTCAAATTGGGTTGAAGGATTAAATGGCGACTGGCTGATTAGTCGCCAACGTTATTTTGGAGTACCTGTGCCAGTCTGGTATCGACTTGACGAAAATGGTGAGGCGATTCACGATTCGCCCATCACGCCCTCACATGATGCGTTACCGATTGATCCATCAACCGATGTGCCACCCGGTTACAGCGCTGATCAACGCCACCAGCCCCATGGCTTCATCGGCGACCCCGACGTTATGGACACTTGGGCTACTTCGTCATTGTCACCTCAGATTGCCGGAAAGTGGGAAGATGATGCGGACTTATTCGCGCGAATTTTCCCGATGGATTTACGTCCACAAGCTCATGACATCATCCGCACGTGGCTTTTTAGCACCGTAGTGCGATCACATTTCGAACACGATTCATTGCCTTGGAAGAACGCCGCCTTGTCAGGTTGGATTCTTGATCCAGATCGTAAAAAGATGTCCAAGTCCAAGGGCAATGTCGTGACCCCACTTGATCTTTTTGAGAAATTTGGTTCTGATGCAGTGCGTTATTGGGCAGCATCGGCACGCCCCGGCATTGATACTGCATTCAGCGAAGATCAGATGAAGGTCGGCAAAAAGTTGGCTACCAAACTTCTCAATGCCACCAAATTTGTCCTCTCATTTCCCGAACCAGCCGTCGATGCCAGACCCACAACGGCGATCGATTTGGCAATGTTGGCTCGCGTTGCGCAAACCATCAACGAAGCCACTACGGCCTTCGAGCAGTACGACTACGCCCGCGCCCTTGAGCGCACTGAATCGATGTTCTGGTGGTTCTGCGATGACTATGTGGAATTAGTCAAGGGACGCGCCTACGACAGCCAGGGGCCCGAGGCTGCAGGCTCAGCGCTCAGCGCTCTGCGCTTGGCTCTGTCGGCCCTACAACGCCTCCTCGCCCCATTTATGCCTTTCACCACGGACACCGTCTGGCGTTGGTGGCAAAATGGCTCCGTGCACACCGCTGCATGGCCTGCGGTCAGCGAATTGGGCAGCATCGGCGATAGCACCATTCTTGAGCCCATTGGCGAGATCCTGAGCCAAATTCGTCGCTCAAAGACGGACGCTAAGACATCCCAAAAAGCCGTCGTGACGGAGGCCATCGTGACTGCCAACGCTGAGGTGCTGGCCGCCCTTGAATTGGGTCGCTTAGACCTCGGCGAGGCTGGCAGCGTGGCCCACTGGGTCACCGTTCTTGCTGCAGGCGAAACCTCGGTGAGCGCAACCCTGGCGCCACCCGAGACAGGAAACTGAAGCCCATAGCGGGCATCTCACAGGTAGTTTGGAGAGCCTGTGACGGACTCGCTTGAACCTGATACTGATCAGCCCAACGCTGAATCCGCGAATGCGGCGGCTGACCCTGCGACTTTTCTGCCGAACCTGAAAAAACGGCGGCGGACTTTGTCGCAGCGACTCGTACTGACGATGAACGTCTTTGTGATTTTTGCCTGCTTTGGTACTGCAATCGGGATCTACTACAGCAACGAGAAAGCTAACGATCGCAAAGTTGTCGACATCTTTGGCTCCGGGGCAATCCCGACCCTCACGTTACCCAACGTCGGCGAGCCACTTGACCCAACAACGGGACTTCCGGTGATTGATGATTCCTTGACACCAGTCGATCTCACGGCAAAGAATATTTTGATTACTGGTAGCGATAATGGGGCCTGCATTGATCCAAATTCTCCCTATGCAGATGCCTTCGGCGACCGTAGTGGTATCGGCGAGCGCTCGGACACGATCATGATTCTGCGTTTAGATCCGACGACTAATGCCGCCGCCATTCTTTCGTTTCCGCGCGATCTGTGGGTGCGAATTGGCGGCCGAACAACCAAGAGCCGAATCAACAGTGCATTCAACCGCGATGATCCCAATGAATTGATTTTGACTATCTTTGACAACTTCGGCTTGGTGGTTGATCACTACATCAATGTCGACTTCTGCGCATTTAAGGAAATTGTTGATGCAATAGGTGGCGTGCGGGTTCCCTTTGCCTCACCAGTCAGAGATAAAAAATCGAAGCTACTGATTGAAACTGCGGGATGCCATACCTTCGGTGGCGAAGAGGGTTTGGCATACGTGCGTTCACGCCATTTTTACTATTACAAAGAAAGTACAAAAACTTGGTCAGAAGATCCAGCGGCCGACCGTGGTCGAATTTCGCGCCAGCAAGACTTCTTACGCAGAGCTATCCAGAAAGCGCTTGATAAATCTGTCGGCAATCCAAGAATTGCTAAAAATCTTGTTGACGCAGGTCTGCAATATGTCATTACCGATAGTGGTCTCACTGTCGGCAAGATTCTTGATATCGCGACCGGGATGAAGAATCTTGACCCTTCAACGATGCAGACATATCAAATTGAAGGCAAGGGCACACAGATCGCTGGTCAATCCGTGATTGAGCCCGCACTCGACGGGGAAAATATGAAAGCAGTTCTCGCCGTTTTTCAGGGCCGAGCACGTTTGGTTGATGCCCCCGAACAAATCTTTGCACCAACCACGACAAAACCGCCAGCAACGACAGTCCCGTCAAACACTCAAACAACTATCAAACCTGCAGTAACCACGACATTGCCGCCTGTCTATGTCGAGTCAAATAGTGTCGGCGTTATCCCACCTGACGATCCTTCTTGCCGCTAATCCCCAAGAACTGCCTGTAAGGCCCCTGGAATATCGCTTGGTCCGTCGATGCAGACGATGCGCGCACCGACTTGCCATGCCAAAACTTGAGCCTCTGCATCATCACCACATGGTGCGAGAATGACCACTTCGTCCAAGGCCCGCGCTGCCGCCTGAACATCACCGGCAACCGTGGCGCGACAGTCACTGAGGATCACCGTGATTCGCCGACCCGCTCGCGTGCGCGATAACTGTTCTCCAGCACCGCGTAGCGCTCCTGCAAGATCTGTGGTGCCAAAACCGCGTAATGCCAACACATCATTGATCACCTCTTCACTGGACTTCATCGATGTTTGGCCTTTGGCGACCACGACATCTTTGCCAAACGCAATCACGCTGTAATCAGATGGACTGCGCCAGGCAACCGCTGCCGCCGCCATGGCGCTCGTAGCCAAAGGTTTTCCTCCCATTGAGCCACTGCGATCCACCAATAAAGAAATCGCCGTTCCAGGTCTTGCCCAACTGCGCACCTTGAGACCTTCTGGATCAATGGCCTGACGTGCCGCGTGGGCCTCGAGAATGGTGCTCATTGAGGCATCAAGATCGATGTCGCCAGCGTCTGGACTATAAGGGCGAGTGACAATCTTGCCAATACCGCGCGGTGTCACTGGTCCTCGCCGTGAGATGTCCAAGAACAAACGTCCTGCCAAACGCTTTGCTAACTCTCGCAACTTCTGATCTGTGGCGCCGGTGAGATCAGCCAATAACGCCAACATCGCGTCGGGATCTTCTTCAAGGGCTTCGTCCACGGCAGACTCATCAAGTTCACCAACTTCTGGAGAGACCTGTTCAAATTGCGGATTGCGCGATAACTCGCGTCGCGACAAAGTTTTCTTTGATGCTTCACTCACCGCATCATCGGCGGCGGCACCCTCTTTGGCTAAGGGGTCGCCCCCATCGGGGCGTTCACTTTTCCCGCTTCGCCCGGCGATGTTGGAGCAAACACCTCATTCCACAACTCACTGATGATCTCTTCAGAAGTGCGCGCGCTGCCCTCGCGGACACGCACTCGGCCCGACAATGCCACCAACGCAGCATCAAGTCCCACGCCATGGTCAGTGACCTTGGAAGATCGCACGGACGCCAAAGACACTGCGACGGCAGCCATGTCAATTGCTCCACGCACTGATGAACCGACGCGTAACTCACTATGATTGCGAGTCCGCCTCACAAGTTCAACGACCTTGTCAAGCCAACCTGCTGGTAATCCCTGGACTCCACGAGAGGCAATCTGCTGTTCAACTTCAGCTGACTGATAACCCACGGACACGCGACACACACGATCATAAATCGCTCCAGAAATGCGCGCAGTTCCCACTGCATCAAACGGATTCATTGCAGCAACTAATCGAAAACCAGTTGAGGCTGGGACCCGACCATAACGCGGCACATTCAATTCACCCTCACTCATCACGGTGATCAAAACATTCAATGTTTCTTCGGGGATACGGTTGATTTCTTCGACATACAGCAACGCGCCATCGCGCATCGCAGTTATCAGGGGACCGTCTACAAAAACGTCGGGGTCATAGCCATCAGAAAGCACTCGGGCGGGATCAAAATGACCGACCAAACGCGCTGGAGTGAGTTCGGCATTACCTTCAACAAAGACAAAACCGATACTCAAACCTTCAGCCACAGCGCGCAGGAGAGTGCTCTTACCCGTTCCTGGTGGACCTTCAAGCAGCACATGTCGATCAGCATCAAGGGCGGCCACGACCAGTTCAACTTCGCGACGGCGCCCAATGACGGTGCCCTCAAGGGCCGTAATCAATGAACTACGAGGTGATTGAGTCATCAGAAGAATCGAGCCAGAAGGAGAATCAGGCGTTCACAATAACGCCACGAATATTCGTGCCGTCGCGCATAGCTTCGTAACCTTCATTGATGTCTTCCAATTTGTAAGTATTGGTTACCAGTTCATCAAGCTTCAGTTGACCAGCGCGGTACATATCAAGCAATGCTGGAATATCAGCACGCGGGTTCATTGAACCAAAGATTGTTCCTTTGATCTCTTTATTCCACATTGCTAACTGGAATAAGTTGATGTTGGCGACCTCACTGGTCATCGGCGAAATCGCAGTGACCACAACTGTGCTGCCTTTGCCTGCCAGGTTCATTGCTTCACCCATCATCTCGCCGTGCAAAACGCCTGGAGTCATGATCACCCGATCGGCCATCTGGCCATAGGTCATCTCCATCACTGACATCATGGCGTCAGCCATTGAAGGAAAAGTGTGAGTGGCCCCGAACTCCATAGCTTTTTCACGCTTGAACTCAAGAGGATCGATAGCGATGATGCGCTTAGCGCCCGCCATTCGCGCACCCTGCACAGCGTTCATTCCGATACCGCCGATACCCACAACTACGACAGTGTCTCCCGGTTGTGTACCTGCACGATTTACTGCTGAACCCCAACCAGTGGCCACACCACATGACACCAAGGCCACGCATTCCAAGGGGATGTCTTTTTCAACTTTGATAATTGACTGCTCACTCACACAGGCATACTCGGAGAATGTTCCTACCTTGGCCATCAAGGTCACAGGTTTGCCGTTGATGAAATGGCGATGAGTGTCATCGGTAATCATTCCACCAACAAAAGTTTTGGCTCCATTGTCACAAAGGTTCTGACGACCTGTGCTGCAATAACGGCAGCGACCACACGATGGTACGAATGAAGCCGAGACATGGTCACCAACCACAACGCTAGAAACTCCTGGACCAACCTCGACGACGACTCCGGCGCCTTCATGACCACCGATGATGGGGAAGAAACTTTCGATACCCATGAGGGGCCAAAATTCTTCTGGTGGAACCATGTCGCCTGTGACCAAGTGCTCATCACTGTGGCACAATCCAGCGGCACGCCAATGAACGATCACTTCTCCGGTTTTTGGAGGATGGATTTCGATCTCTTCAATCTTCCATTGCTGATTCAAACCCCACAACACAGCAGCTTTTGACTTACGAATTCCAGACATGATGAACTCCCCTGTTGGTTCCACTTTGGTGGCTACCCGCTCAACGATACTCTCCCTCAACCCAAAGGTTCTAGGCGAGTCGCCGACAAGTCAGTCGTAAACAAGCACGCCACGGATGTTTTCACCCTTGCGCATCGCCTCGTAGCCATCGTTCACACCTTCAAGGCTGTAGGTGCGAGTCACCAGACCATCGAGGTCCAATTGTCCCTCGCGGTACAAACTCGCCAATTTAGGAATGTCAGCTCTTGGGTTACCCGATCCGAACAAGGAGCCCACGACCTGCTTTTCCATCAGCGTGACATCGAGGAGGTTCATCGTGACACTCATTTCCATGGCCGGGTGAATATTGGTCACGACCACTCTGCCGCGCTTGGAAGCCAAGGCCATGGCCTCCGCCATCACCGCTCCAGAACCCACACCCATGGTCATGATGACCTTATTGGCCATCGTTCCCCAAGTGACTTCTTGTAGCAAGGCCAATGCCTCGGTCATCGAAGCCGCAGTATGAGTCGCTCCAAACTCCATGGCTTTTTCGCGTTTGAACTCAATCGGGTCAATAGCGATGATGCGCTTCGCCCCCGCCAATCGGGCACCCTGAATGGCATTCGCACCAATTCCGCCGATACCTACGACAGCCACAGTGTCCCCCGGACGCACTTGCGCAGCGTAAACCGCCGAGCCCCAGCCCGTGACCACGCCGCAGCCGAGCAAACAAATTTTGTCAAAAGGAAGATCATCATCAACCTTGATGCAACTGGCTTCGTTGACCACAGTGTGATGAGCGAAAGTACCGAGCAAGCACATCAGTCCCAATTCCTGACCCCGAGCGTGGTGGCGTGCGCCACCATCGGTGATCTGGCGACCAGTGCCCATCAGTGCTCCTAGATCACAGAGGTTCTGATGTCCGGTTGAGCAACTCGCACAACGACCGCAGGAAGGAATGAAACCAAAAACCACATGGTCGCCTGGAGCCAGCCAACTGACGCCTTCGCCAACTTTGCGGACAATGCCTGCGCCTTCGTGACCGCCGATAATCGGCAGGGCGAAAGGTAAATCGCCAGTTGTCAAATGCTCATCGCTATGACACATGCCCGAGGCTTTCATTTCAACCAGCACTTCGCCAGCCTTGGGCTCGTCGAGTTCTATCTCTTCAACGCTCCATGGCTGATTGACTTCCCACAAAATTGCGGCCTTGGACTTCATTGTTGCCCCCTAGGGTCATGGTCGCTGTTTTTGCGACAAGTAAGCAGAGGGTAGCCCATGCCAGACACTGGCGTTGTACGCTAGGAGGTATGCAAAGCCCGACCACCACCACAGCACCCGTCGTTGCTGCCGAGTCCAGCGTGGATGACGCAGTGGCGATTGATATGCCAGTTATTGAATCTGAATTGCTGATTGAGGAAATCTCCATCGACGGCATGTGCGGCGTCTACTGATCATTTCGTTTCGTACGAAACCTGACCTGCCATGACCATTGCCCTCGCATCAGTACTTGAGATCCACCCTCAAGTTGCCGTTCGCCCAGAAGCCTTTGGCGCACTCGCCTACCACTATGGCAATCGTCGCTTGATTTTCTTAAAGCATCCTGATGTCGTCACGGTCGTACAGGCACTGCATGATCATCCCGATGTTCAATCGACGCTCAGCGCCTGTGGCGTGACCCAAGATCGCTGGCCATCGTTCATCGCTGCCTTGACATCACTCAAAACATCGGAGGTCGTACGTGAGCGCGAAATCACTGGTTGAAGAAATGAAGAGGGGCCTCGATGCTCCAATCTGTCTGACGTGGGAACTCACCTATGCCTGCAACTTGCAGTGCGTGCATTGCTTGTCATCAAGTGGGCAACGCGATGAGCGCGAACTCTCAACTGACGAAGCAAAAAAAATACTTGATGAGTTACGCGATTTGCAGGTCTTTTACATCAACATTGGTGGTGGCGAACCAATGGTGCGACGAGACTTCTTCGAATTACTTGAGTATTCCGTGGGCAATGGCATTGGCGTGAAATTCAGCACAAATGGAGCCTTCATTGACGAAGAAAAAGCTCAGCGACTTGCCGCTATGGACTATCTAGATATTCAGATCAGTCTTGACGGTGTCGACGCCGCAACAAATGATGCGGTACGTGGCGAGGGATCCCACGCGATGGCGATTCGCGCCATGGATAATCTCAAGGCAGCCAACTTCGGACAATTCAAAATATCTGTCGTCGTGACCCGTCACAATGTTTCGCAACTTGACGAGTTCAAAGCTCTTGCAGATTTCTACGGCGCCCAATTACGCATTACACGCCTTCGCCCCGCTGGTCGAGGTGCCGATACATGGCACGAATTACATCCAACGAATGCACAGCAACGCGAAATTTATGATTGGTTATTGAAACACGGCGAGAATGTTCTCACTGGTGACTCATTTTTCCATCTCAACGCATTTGGTGAGGCATTGCCTGGGCTCAATATGTGTGGAGCCGGTCGAGTTGTCTGTTTAATTGATCCCATCGGCGATGTGTACGCCTGCCCATTTGTCATCCATGACGAATTCAAGGCCGGCAATGTTCGCGATGAGGGTGGCTTTGCCAAAGTTTGGAAGCAGAGTGATTTGTTCTTGTCATTGCGTGAACCGCAATCAGCTGGAGCTTGTGCTTCCTGCGGCGCCTTTGACGCTTGCCAAGGTGGCTGCATGGCCGCCAAGTTCTTCACCGGGTTGCCACTCGATGGTCCCGATCCCGAATGTGTTGCTGGCGACGCAGATGAGGCACTCTCAGTCATTGCGCGAGGTTCGGCGCCTAAGCCCGGAATGGATCATTCCAAGCCGATTACTCTGACGCGAAAGAAACTTCCCGTCGGCGCCTGAGCCCGACTAGGTGGATAAACCCCAAAGAAGCCAAGACGATCAAACCGACTTCGGCTGGCAATCGAAAACGCACATAAGCGTTCGCCACCATCGCTACTAAAAGAATGACCGGCAACATCACAATCAGAATGAGCCGATCAACACGCTGTTGAACGCGTCGATATCCAAACATCGCTCCAAGTCCAAGCAACCAAAACTGAATCACACCCAACATTGAGACCCAAGGTGGACGTCCCTCCGCCGCCGCCGCGTCGTTATTAGACCCGATGTATCCAAGACTCAACACGCGCGCGATGCGGGCAATGGCGACGAATGGGTAGCGCCCGAGGTGGTCTTTCAAATATTGCAAGCCGTCACGGCGCATCAAGGACGAAGCTTGTGAAGCATCTGCACCCTCAGGGACTTGGGTTTCATAGGCACACCAAATATCCCAACTTCCGATGTCGTCGTAATAAGTGCGATCACAATTCGCCCCGGCAAATGTCAACCCATCATTGGTCGAGAGATAAACAGAATCCGTGAATCTAGATTGATTCCACAGAATCCATGGGGCTACCACAAGTAGCCCAGCGATCACGATTGAGCCCAAGTGTTTCGCCACTTCGATATTTTGCATGCGCTGCTGACGCCATAGAGCGATAGCAAGTGCGCACAGCAGAACCGCTAGTACTAGTAATTCGGGTCGAGTCAAAGCAGCCAACCCAGCTAAACAACCAAGAGCAATGCTTGTGCGAAGAGTCGGGGAACTGCGATACCCCAAGGCCACATACGTCACTGTCGCTACCAAGAAAAAAGTTGGTGTCTCCGCCATGATGAGGGCATCACTTACCCAGACATTGGCATACACCGCAGTGACTCCAGCGACGACCAAACCAGCCGTGAGACCAGCAACGCGTCGCCCAATCAGTCCCATCAGCAGGATGCTTGCCGTACCGATCACAACCATGGTCAAGCGTTGAGCAGTGATGAACGAGCCCGCAGATTCAGTAAGCCAGGTAGCTGGAGTCAAAATCAGTGAGGTCAGGGGTGGATGATCGGCGGCTGGGAACCCTCGGGCAAACGGCTGTTGGAACCACCGTCCTTGCGCATTCGTCAGTGCCTGAGCCGAATAATAGAGCTGGTCACCGAGGGGCGGGTCGTAGCGCGTCGCAGTCAAAACGAATGCTAAGCGCAGCAAAAATCCCACACCAGTCATCAGGCTCAAGCGGACCCACCACACTTTTTGCCCACGTTCCATCACGATGAACCCTACCTATCCTGAGCCTTTCTGATGAGGGTTTCCCACTTCGACCGCAAATCGGCGAGACTGTAAACAATGTTGCTTTTACAGCCGCTCACCATCGGCACACGCTCCTCAAAGAATTCGTTAATGTTCGGTCCCCATGCCACCAACTTGGGTGATGATCTTCGCGGTTTGTCGCCACGACATGTGGCATATTACGAGCGGCGCGCCATGGGTGGTTGCGGAATCATTGTTGTCGAAGGTGCCAGCGTTCACGACAGTGATTGGCCATACGAGCGGGCTCCCCTGGCGACTCAATGCACGACGGGATGGGCGGCGATCTCCGAGGCCTGTCACGCCCATGGTTCATTGGTCATTGCTTCACTTGACCATGCCGGCGGACAGGGCTCCTCGGCATATTCACAGTTGCCATTGTGGGCTCCGTCACGAGTGCCCGAAGTGAATTCACGTGAGGTTCCTAAGTGGATGGAAACCCATGACATCAACGTGGTGATTGAAGGTTTTGCCGAAGCCACTCGCCTCGCAATTGGTTCTGGTTGTGATGGCGTTGAGATCAATGCGGGGCAGCACAGTTTGGTTCGCCAGTTTTTGTCGGGTCTCACTAATCAGCGTGGCGATGAATATGGCGACCGTTTACTCTTCGCCCAAAAGGTCATTGCCGCGGCGCGCTCTGCGGCACACGCAGTGCGCCCCGATGCGATCATTGGTTTACGTTTGTCGTGCGATGAACTTGCTCCATGGGCAGGAATCACTCCCGAGATGGCGCCCCAGATCGCCGCTGACTTGTGTGCTTTGGGAATTGATTACTTGGTTGTCGTGCGTGGATCAATTTTTTCCGTTGAAAAAACGCGCCCTGATTTTCACGAACCTCCCACTTTCAATAGTGAACTATGTCGCTCAGTACGCGCGGCCACTGCGACATCCACTGCCGTGTTTTTGCAAGGCTCAGTCGTGGACGTGACCCAAGCCGAATGGGCTCTCAATGAGGGAATCTGTAACGGCGTCGAAATGACTCGCGCCCAAATCGCCGATCCCGATGTAGCACTGAAAAGTTCACAAGATGTCATTGCTCAAATACGTCCCTGCATTCGCTGTAATCAGACCTGCCAAGTCCGCGATGCGCGAAATCCGATTGTCACTTGTGTTGGTGAACCCTCAGCTGGTCACGAATCACATGATCCAGATTGGTATGTCAAAGCCCACCAGTCACGCAAGGTCCTGATTGTTGGCGCAGGGGTTGCAGGTCTCGAAGCGGCCCGCGTCGCTGCATTGCGCGGACACTCAGTGCACCTCATCGAAAAACAAGCGGAGGTGGGTGGTCTCAGTGCCATTGCTGGACCGGGAACTTCTTTAGTCAATTGGCTTGAATCTGAGACCTTGCGACTCGGTGTGACTATCCAATTAAGTGCCGAGTTCTCCCCTAGTGAATCCGGCGAACACGATGTCGTGATACAGACCACTGGTAGTCGACGCGGCAATCCCGAATACGAAGTTGATTCACCCTCGACCGTCTTTGATATCGCTGATATTCGACGCGGGTCAGTTGTCTTACCCGATATTGGCATCGTCGCTATTCTCGATCCCATTGGTGGTCCTATAGGAGTGGCCCTTGCCGAAGAACTTGGTGCACGTGCGATTTTGTTCACGCCTGACAACATCGCTGGTAATGAATTGGCGCGTACTGGGGACTTGGCACCTGCCAATGTCCGATTAGCCCAAAACGGTGTCACTATTCAGCGGCGCTGCGTGGTTCGCGGTGTTGAACGGCGAGGAGAAGAATTCGTGGTTCGCGTCCAAGATCGTTTCTCTGGCGTAGTTGACGAGATTCTTTGTGCTGCTGTCGTGGATGCTGGCTTTCGCCTTCCTACCGATCCCATTGATGGTGCTCTACAAGCGGGAGATTGCGTCGCCCCACGAACAATCCTTGAAGCCGTCCTTGAAGGCCGCCGAGTCGCTCAACAAATTTAAGTCTGGGCTATCAGAATCAAAGAAAACTGTTACGCACAAGTTCTGCGACGATTTGATCGATGCATTCAACGACGCTTGATACCGATGATTCGACGCGCAGATTGGGGTTAGTCGGAATTTCGTAGGGTGAGTCCACGCCAGTGAAGTTGGGCAACAGTCCTGCTCGCGCCTTGGCGTATAAGCCCTTAGTATCGCGTTTCTCCACAACGACCATCGGAGCATCTACAAACACCTCAAAAAAATCACTCTCCCCGATGATTTCTTTGGCAAGTGAACGTTCGGCCTCAAAGGGTGAGATGAAAGAAACGATGGTCACCATGCCGGCATCCACAAAGAGTTTCGTAACTTCCGCAACGCGTCGGATGTTTTCTGCACGATCGGTCTCCGTGAAGCCCAAATCGGCGTTCAGACCATGGCGCACATTGTCACCATCAAGAACGAAGGTTCGAATTTTGCGTTGGTGCAACATGACTTCAAGGGCATTGGCGATCGTGCTCTTACCACTGCCAGATAATCCTGTGAGCCACACCACGAAGCCTTTTTGCTCATTCATTAATTCGCGTTGTTCGCGACCTACCGTCAGTTCCTGCCATTGCACATTTTCGGAACGGCGCAAACTGTGACGGATCATGCCGGCGCCAACAGTACGGTTCGTAATGCGATCAATCAGAACGAAGGCACCGGTACTTCGGTTCAGGTCATAGGGATCAAGACCAATCGGGGTCACCGTAGAAATATTGCAAATACCAATGTCATTAAGACCAAGAGTGACAGCCGATACGTGCTCATTGCTATTGATATCAATTCGATACTTCAAACGATCAATATGTGCCCGAACCTCTTTGCTGCCGATCTTGAGAAGATAGGAGCGCTGAGGAATCATGGCTTCTTCAGCCAACCAAACTAGATGTACCTCGACATGATCTGAAACCAAGGCCGGATCGACGATACTTGACAAAAGATCGCCGCGACTGATGTCAATCTCGTCCTCAAGAACAAGACAAATACTTTCACCGGCGATTGCTGAGTCACGTGGTCCATCGAAATCGGCAAAGCCCTTGACTCGAGTTTCCATTCCACTGGGATTGACCCGTATTTGGTCTCCAACACTGATCTCACCACTAGCAATTGTCCCCATGTAACCGCGAAAGTCTGAATTTGGGCGACTCACGCTTTGTACAGACATACGAAATGCACCAGAAAGATCTTGAGTACCAACAGCAACCGTCTCAGCGATCTCAATCAGACGCGGCCCGGCATACCATGGCGTATTCGTTGAAGACAATGTCAGGTTCTCACCAGTCAATGCACAAATGGGAACAAAATGAATGTTCTCGAAATGCAAAGTTTTTGCGAACTCTAAATACTGCTGTGAAATCGCATCAAAAACTTCCTGGCTGTAGTCAATTAAGTCAATCTTATTGATTGCGACAATGATGTTTTTAATGCCCAGCAGATCCACTAACAGGGAATGCCGACGAGTTTGTGTCAGAACACCCTTGCGAGCGTCAATCAGCACGACAGCCATTTCTGCCGTGGAGGCACCTGTCACCATATTGCGGGTGTATTGCTCGTGACCTGGGGCGTCAGCGACAATGAAAGCCCGCTTGTCAGTGGCGAAGAAGCGATAAGCAAC
>CAMAYS010000032.1:0-18867 GCA_945862545.1 Bifidobacterium breve
TATTTGCTGAACCCGCCTTGCCTGCTGCAGTGGCCGAGATGGTTCGCCAACTGATTCGTTGGCGGCAACCTGTCGCGATGTACGCTGTCACCCCTGGCACTATCGTCGCCTCGCTACACTGAGGGATAGTGCTGACTGCAGTTGTCCTACCCACCTATAACGAGAGTGAAAATATCGCTCGGCTTTTGCATCAACTTCGAGAAGTACTTCCCGAGGGCTTTTTCTTGGTGGTCGACGACAATAGTCCGGATGGAACTGGCTTGATCGCTGAGCAGTGTGCCCTGGAGTTCGGCAATATTGAGGTCCTCCACCGGGCGAGTAAACAAGGTCTCGGGAGTGCCTATCGGCAAGGTTTCGCAGTCGCCCTTGACAGGGGAGTAGATGTCGTTGTTTCTATGGATGTTGATTTCTCACATGATCCATGCGTCATACCTGCCATGTTGGCATCGATTACTGCAGGGTCAGATGCAGTTATTGGATCACGCTATGTTGACGGCGGTGGAACCAAGGACTGGCCATTGCACCGTCGATTGCTCTCGAAATGGGGCAACCTCTATACCGCGGCAATCTTGGGAGTTCGGGTACGTGATTGCACCTCGGGTTTTCGCGCGTATCGAGCGACAGCTCTCACGGCGATTGCCCCAGAAACCACAGCGGCTGAGGGTTATGCCTTCTTAACTGAATTGGTTGTGCGATTGTCGCGTAAAGAACTGGTGATTTCTGAGGTTCCGATCATGTTCGCTGATCGCGAAAAGGGAACATCAAAAATGTCTGGTCGCATTATTGCTGAATCCATGCTTTTGGTCACCCGGTGGGGCATTCTCCATCGGCTTGGACAATCTCGAAAGATGCTGACCTCTTGGGTGGATCGCGCCAAGAGTTAGCGATTGAAAAGAGGGCTTAACTTGTCGCCAACTTTCGAATAGCGCACGATGCAATAAATTGCTCGTACGCCATCGCGCCAGCCGATCTTCTTACCTTCGTCGTATGTGCGTCCAGAATAAGAAATCCCGACTTCGTAAATCCTTAAGTGCAGCTTCGCTAATTTGGCAGTTATCTCCGGTTCAAATCCGAAGCGATCTTCTTCAATGTCAATTGCCTGTATGACTTCTCGGCGAAAACACTTATAGCAAGTTTCCATGTCAGTGAGGTTGAGATCGGTAAACATATTTGACATCAGCGTCAGGAAACGGTTTCCAAGGCTGTGCCAGAAATATAAAACTCGATGCGGTCGCCCAGAGAGAAAGCGAGATCCAAAGACGACATCTGCACGATTATCAAGTAGCGGTTCAAGCACTAGGGGATATTCGGACGGGTCGTATTCCAGATCGGCATCTTGCACAATGACGAATTCTGAGGTTGCGTGCGAAAAGCCTGTGCGCAGAGCAGCGCCTTTGCCTTGATTGACTGTATGCATAATGACTCGTACTTGTGGATCGCTGATGGCTTCCAGGATCTCACGTGATTTGTCCTGCGAACCATCGTCCACCACAATGATTTCTTGCACCCAAGGGGATGCTTGAACCATGGCGATTAATGAGGCAATAGTTCCTTTCTCGTTGTAACAGGGAATGATGACGCTCAAACAGGGACGTGGTTCGGTGCTCATGACTCCTAAACGCTAGCGGGATTTCGCAGGTGTTCGCCTGAGGGTTCCTCGCCCCTTGCCCAAGAACCGAGGAAAATAAGTACTAGGCCGCCCATAGCTGGGCGGTGTGCTCGTCGAAAATGAGAAGGCCAATCAAATCCAGATGGAAATCCGTAGCGTTTTTGCTGGATCAAGAGGTACAGCAATGCAAGTGCCACTAAAGAGAATCCAATAGAGCGAATCACATGTGGATGGCGGTGCAGGACTGCCCACAACACAGCAATTGCCATGCCCCAGATCGGCGAAACGACAAGCGCTCCAAGGACCCCCGCAGCGAGAATTTTACTGATCACTAGCACGGTGGTTCTGTGTTGTTGCACGGTCTTGTGAGCGGGTTCTGTGACTGGACTCGTCGACAGAAAAGTGCGCCGACGTAAACGGGGTCGGCACAAGACGATCAGCGAGCACAATATCGCGATCAAGGTCACGGCGAGCCCGATCCACATCCTGCGTTGTGGCGTCCAAGAGGCGGTGAACTTTATATCTGTCGCCGAACTGGCAGGAACAAACCACACTGCATGGCCGCCGCCACTGGCGACTGATGCTGGTAATTGGCGGCCGTCTAATGAAGCCGACCAGCCAGCGTTCCAACCCTCTGGCATTTCTATCCAGCAGTCTGATGAGCACTCGGGAATGATTGCCGAGCGGGTGCTCCGCGTCTGAGTGATGGGCGCGATGGTGGATGGCTGAGTGGGAGCACTCAACGTTGAACGCAGGATCACATGGTCAATCTTGATGTCACTCAGAGTTGATGTTCGTAGTTGATGTTCACCGCTCAGCAACGTCAGCGGGGAGCATGAAGTAAAGAGAACCTGACCATCGCCAGAATCCTTAGTGCTCACGGGAATTGAGATGCCATCAATAGTCACGAGGTCGTCAATGCATGCTTCAACTGCAAGATCTGAAGTCATCAAGCCCGCTGAAGCAGTCAAGTTGAAAGATGCATCATGTGCCAGTGAGAACTGGCGATTGATCGACATCTCTGGATCTTGGCGGCGATCATCGTAGGGATCAGAGCGCAGTCGGGTAAAGACATATGACACAGCGGTGTTGGCACTTGCTCGCGAACTGGCATCACTCGGCACTGTGATGATCTCTGCACTGCGCAATGCCTCAGGTAATACCTCAACCCAACCCACAGGATTGAGTTTGTCAGCGTTGGAGACAGCATCAATGCGTAGACGTACCACGTGGCCTAGTTGCCCGAGAATAATTGTTTGTCTACCTGAGTCAGTTTCAATCTGCTGGGGCTTCCACGCAGATCCATCAACACTGATTGACACGTGTGTGATAGCACGCTCTTGATCGGTGTTTGATGTTGATATCAGCGAGAGGGTGTCAAGATTGGCTTGTTCGCTGGCGATAGTGAGTATTTGACCAACGGGATTGACACCCCAACCCACGGACCATGAGGTTGCCAGATTCCCATCATTGGCATTGCTCGGTCGATACTCCGGCAAATACGACAAGAGCGCACCGTAAGCAGTGGCACTGAGGCGAATCCCCGTGGTGTTCATTGCAGTTGACTGGGTCTCAAGACGATTCGTTGCTAGCGGAAAGACTGGTAAGCGATTATCAAAGACATCAAGACCGTCAATCACCGTGTATTCATCTTCGGTCGCTCCCCACACATCTTGCGAACTTCGCCAATGATGAGCGCGGCGGCGATTGCCATCGGTGACGAATAATTCGGGAGTTGTGGAGAGTGCTTGGTCAAGAGACTTTTGGTCAAGCGCAGCAGAAGCGAGGATTGTGGCTTGACCGTCAATGAGACCGGCACTCGCAAGATCAACAACGCCCGACCCATCGCCCGAGACGAGGAGTGGGGCGTGACTGATATGTAGTCCGGACTTTGAATCCTTGACTGAGTACACAGAGATTTCGGGAAGGGCGGTGGCAGGAAAGTCTTGTAAGTCAGAGGCTTCGACTCCTGGAGCGAGGTTGACAGTCGCTTCCCCAAAATCACCCAGATGTGTCAGATCAGAAGCGGACGCAATCAGCGATGAGGAGCGTTCTGGACGATTGAGTCCAAAGCGCTCATATTGGTAGGAGTTCACCACCATCACAGTGTCAGCGCCAAGCAAACGAGCAATCGGGGCAATGCTGTCCGGATCGGCTGTGCCATTTTGAAACGAGTCATCGAGGGCGTACAGCAGATCCATATAGGGAGCGCTTCCGAGAGGTAACCAATCGCGAGTGATGAGTGGCTTTTTGGTGATGCCCGGAAGAATTGGGTCCACTGGATATCCCCAGCGATAGGCCGCTGACTCAATGCCCGGGAGGATGAGCACCGACCCTGTGTCACCGAGTTCATAACGCGCATTCAGTAAATCAGCCGCCTCGCCCCATGCTGCAGGAATATTTTCGGGTCGTGAGATCGCCGGATCAATGAGTCGCCCGCCAAATAGCGCTGGCATGTTGACACATAGCATCAGGGTTGCTATTGCTATGACAAGAAACGGCGCACGGGTGGACCGTTGCGAAAATCTCACGATGAGATGCTGGATGCTGATGCCAAGACCGATGGCCACGGCTAATGCCACAAGGGGAACAGCGCGCGATGATGATCGCAAAGCCAAGCTGATAGCGCTCTTGGGATGGTCAGCAAAGTATGACCAAAGTGGAGCGGGGGAGTTGCTGGGGTAAGCCCCGACGGAAGCGACGACCCCAACAAGAAGCATCAAACTCAGGGGGCGTCGCAAACGTTGATGGGCGATGATGCCCAAAAGACCAAGGCATGACACTAGAAGTCCACAACCGATGACGAACAGATTGGTTTGGTACGGCGTTGAGGCAGATGTCAAAGCGGTGACGTCGTTGCGGTCATAGAAAATCCAATAACCCAATCCGCGTAATACTTCGGGCGCGCTCGACGTGGCAGATGTGGACGTGAGGGCTTCGCTATACGACAGGACTGGCGCTCCGTATTTCCCTTGGGTGGATAGCCCAGCAATCCACCACGCAGACATCAAGGCTGTGATCGCACCCAAAAGTCCAACGATTGAGAGAACCTGTTTTCTATTCATCTCTTTTCGTACATATGAATCAATCAGCCACACCAGCGGTGCTGGTGCGATCATCAACAAAGCCGTGGCGTTGAGCCCGCCAGATGATGCGATCAGTAATCCAAAAATCGCAAAATATTGCCAACGGCGTTGTTCGATCATCAGCAGAGTGAGACCGATGATCCATGGCAACAGGCTCCATGGAAGTAGCAGGGCAGATGTTCGTGAAATGTATGGCAAAACAAAGGGAGAAAGTTGATAACACAGAGCAGCGATGAACTGTGTCGACTGAGATAGTCCTAAAAGTTTTGCTAGCCATCTGGTTCCTAATCCGGCGATGATCAGCAACGAACCGAGCCACAGACGATGGGCTATCCAGTCGGGTACGCAAAGCCAATTGAAAAAAGAAAACCAAGGACCAGTGGGCCACAGATAACCAACATTTTGATGGGGGACCCACCCGCCAAGTTGGCGAGAATCCCATGTCCAAGCTGCGTCACTCAGTAGTCGTCCCGGATTGAGGTAGAGATACAACTTTGTGTCTGCTGGCAGTTTGCTGGGGGCACTCAGAAGAAGGGGAATAAAGGCGAGAACTGTGAGGGTGGCGAGGTCGTAGCGCTGGCGTAGCCACTTGATCACGGAATCGCTCCGTAGACACCGTAGAGAGCCGTCAGTGCTGTCAAGCCAGCGAGACACATACCGACAACATAGGGCCACCATTCGCGCCGTTTGGAATCACTGAGCCACATTGCGAGAGCGATGAACAACGGAAAAGCAGTAAACAAAAATCTTGGACGCGCCGTGACCGTTGCCGGCAACAGCATCAGGATTAAAACGACTGCTGAATAAGCCATGGCTGGGAGTGGGAGTGGGTGACGTTTCCATGCAATCCAAACAAACAGAAGCATGCAGAGGAACGATGCAGCAGTGACTAAATCTGTGGGAGAAGATAAAGGTTGTGTGAAGGCTTCAAGAGTGCGTCGAATGGCCGTGAATCCAAAGCTTGCACCTTCTTTCCAAGCCTCACCTTGGACACGGAACCATACCCCTGATTCATCGGCGTGATGGTTGATCCACAGTTGGTAACCAAGAAAACCGAGTGGAGAAAGCAACGGGGCAATCAATGGTCGCCATGACCCCTTTGCGCGCCCCGCCATCACTGCAGCCACGAGACAGGCAGCCACGAGGGCGACACCGTTCGGTCGTGTGGCCGTCGCCAGCATGGCTATGAGTCCTGCCCACAACCATCGTTCGCGGTCAAGAAGCAAAAGGCATGCGGCCGCCAAAGTCAGCAGAAGTGCTTCGCTATATGCGAAAGATAAAACGAAACTTCCAGGAAAAATTGCACACAGGATCATGGCCCGCTGAGCAACGAGATCACCGAACCAGGAACGAGCTAAGAGACCGACCAAAACGATGAACACTGCTCCGAGCACAAGATTGAAGAAAAGGGCGGCCAGGGTGTCGCCACCTGGCAAAATCCAATCGACATAGCGAACAAGGTGTGGATAAGTCGGGAAGAAGGCCACTCGGGCTTGTGGGTCGTCATAGGTGATATTCGGTGGGACAAAACTCGGATATCCGTAGCGCACGATGCGCATGTACCAGGCCCCATCCCAGGATGTCAGGACGTCAAGAATCATTGAGCCTGCAGAGCGCGGCAGCACCCCGCTGCGTGCTTGCGGATCGACTTTGCCAACAAATCCCCAGACCAGTCGCTCTCTGATTTTGTTATCGTCGGCACGTAGTTCAGCGGCGACGATAGCGGCCCCGACCATGACACATAAACGCGAAATGAGATACGCCACTCCGGCATGCCGCAGAGCGGTAGACCAAAGCGATCTCTGATTGAGCACGGTGGCGGTTTCGGGGGAAGCGGAATCAGGCATCAGATAAACAGATCAAAGTGTGTGTCAGGAGAACAATAAAAAGACGCTAACACGGGTGAGAGCCACTCTTTCGGACTACTGAGTTGACTGCTTGGGCGGTCAGAATGAAAGTATGTCGACGCCCCACACCTTTATTCCGCCAACTGAACTGCTGATTGAGCATCCCCAGCCTGGAGTGATAGTTCTACGACTCAATCGACCACAAAAACTCAATGCGATGACCACTGAACTTGTGGAAGGGCTGCATCAGGCTTTGGATCACATTGCGGCGGATCCTGAATGCCGAGTTGTCATTTTGACCGGGTCAGGACGAGGGTTTTGTGCAGGACTTGATCTGAGCGGCTACGGCTCAGCACCCCACACCGAGCATCTCGGTACGACGCAACGCTCATTTGCTGTACAAAAACATATTGCTAGTTTGATTTCACATATGCGCGCCATCCCACAGCCGATCATCGCTGCTGTGAACGGACCTGCTGCAGGAGGGGGCTTGGCCCTTGTGTTGGGGAGCGATATTCGCATTGCCTGTGAATCAGCAAAATTCAATGTGGCATTTATTCGAGTGGGTTTTTCGGGTTGCGACATTGGCACCTCTTGGCTTTTGCCACGAATCGTCGGTGTCGCTCGTTCTCAAGAAATGATGCTGACCGGACGTGTGATTGATGCGCAGGAGGCCTACCGCATTGGTTTGGTTGTCGATCTTGTGCAAGACGCCGACCTCGAAAACGCGGCCATGGCAGCTGCGCAGCGAGTGATGTTGAATACACCGTTTGGGGTGGCTCTCACAAAAGAAGCAATGTGGACTGCACTAGAGATTCCGGCAATGCAGTCGGCGATTGATCTTGAAAACCGTCAGCAAATTCTTTCCAGTCACACTCAAGATGCGCGCGAGTCAATGCTCGCCTTCCTAGAAAAGCGTGCGCCTCATTACACCAATGAATAAATGATTCTGATTAGTTCAGTAGGTCAATGGGTTGTGACAAGCAACAAAGTGAGCAGGAGCGATTTCGCGCATCTCAGGCTCTTCAACGCGGCAACGGTCCTGGACATTTGGACAACGTGGATTAAAACGGCAACCAGCGGGAGGATTGATAGGCGAAGGCGGTTCACCCATCACGGCGGTCGGTGCATAAATGACCTCAGGGTCCGGCTCAGGGATTGAATCGACCAAGATATTCGTATACGGGTGGCGAGGTCGGGCATACAAATCGTCACTTGAGGCAAGTTCACACATTTTGCCTAGATACATCACGAGTACTCGATCACTAATGCTTTTGACTACGGCAAGATCATGAGCGATGAAGATCAAAGTGAGACCATATTTGGCCTTTAAGTCTTCCAATAAGTTGATGACTTGAGCCTGCACGCTGACATCAAGAGCCGAAACGGGTTCGTCACAGATAATCATTTGTGGATCAAGCACGAGTGAGCGAGCGATTGAAATTCTTTGGCATTGCCCGCCGGAAAATTGATGGGGGTAACTCTCAGCAGCTCGTTGAGGGTCAATACCGACATCCTCAAGAATCTTGTTCACCAAAATGTCTCGCTCTTCTTGGGTCCCACGCTTCCAGACGAGAAGTGGTTCTAAAACGATGTCGCGTACTTTTCGTCGCGGGTTCAGCGATGAAATCGGATCTTGAAAGATCATCTGTATTTTGGTCCGCGCGTCGCGCATGTCGTCTTTGGACAGTGTGGTCAGTTCTTGACCGTTGAAATCAATGGATCCGCTGGTTGGCGCTGGCAACTGCATGATGGCGCGACCCGTGGTGCTTTTTCCACAGCCAGATTCGCCCACGATGCCGAGCGTTTCTCCTTTGATCACATCAAATGAAATGCCGCTCACTGCATTGACTTTGAGTCCAGTTCTCGCAACAGGAAACTCAACCACAAGGTCGTTAACGCTCAATAGAACATCGGGGGAGTTGCGCAAATGGGTTTTGCCGGTACCAGCCATCAGATCGGACCTTTTGTTGATAACGAATCGACACGTTGGGATAACTCAAGCTTTCGCTCGTGGTATTCGGGTGATCCGACTGGGTAAAAGCAGGCGTAAACATGCTCAGGATTTTCTGTAACCGTGAGTTCTGGTTCTTCAACTAAGCATTTAGGTCGTGCATAAGCGCAACGAGGCGCAAAATTGCATCCTAAAGGTGGGTTCACCATATCTG
The DNA here is from genome assembly GCA_945862545.1 of Bifidobacterium breve. Lineage (GTDB taxonomy): Bacteria > Actinomycetota > Acidimicrobiia > Acidimicrobiales > Ilumatobacteraceae > Casp-actino8. Next base: position 8,711 of record CAMAYS010000032.1, read on the forward strand.
GAGGTCGACCAGGGATCGTCGCTAACCGTGTGTGAGAAGCCTGTTTCAATTTTGGAATACTGCGCATCAATGCTTCCGTGTAGGGCATCTTGTACGAAGAAAAAAGTGTTTTGGTCGGAGCTTTCTCCACAATTTTTCCACCGTACATGACGGCGATGACATCAGTATTTCCGGCCACAACGCCGATGTTGTGTGTGACCAAAATAAGAGACATATTTCGGTCAACGCGCTGTTCATTGATGAGATGCAATATCTCAGCTTGAACTGTCACGTCGAGGGCCGTCGTTGGTTCATCAGCAAAGAGCAAAGTGGGGCCACATGCCAAGGCAATAGCGATCATCACTCGTTGACGCATTCCACCGGATAGTTCATGCGGATACTGATTGAGTCGGCGCTGAGGTTCGGGGATTCGAACATCAGTGAGCAACTTCTCAGCCGTCAATCGTGCTTCAGATTTATTCATCCCGAGATGCAGCATCAATGGTTCGGCAATCTGGCGACCAATTTTCATCACTGGATTTAACGAAGTCATCGGATCTTGAAAAATCATCGACATTTCTCGACCCCAAATTGAACGCATCTCTTTGACAGAGAGTCCCATGAGTTCTTGTCCATTGAATTTGATTGAACCCTCACGAATCAGGTTAGTCCGCCCGAGGAGGCCCATAATCGAGCGTGAAAGGACAGTTTTCCCTGAACCAGATTCACCGACAATGCCGAGCGATTGACCTCGCTGCAACGAAAATGAGACCCCGTCAACTGCCTTGACCGTGCCACGTTCGGTACGGAAGTAGGTTTTCAGGTCACTGACTTCAAGTAACGGAGTAGTTGTGCGTGGGTCAGAATCGTTCACAGCGATGACTCCTTGACGTCAAGGTGTGAACGAAGTCGGTCACCAGCGAAATTGAGAGACAGTACTGTCAGGAACAACAAGAGAATGGGAAAGAACGCTATCCACGGCGCATTTTCAAGGGTCGTAGCGCTATCAGAACCAATTTGGATCAGCGAACCCCAAGTGATGCCTTGCGAAACTGAGAGCCCCAAGAACGCTAAACCCCCTTCGGCGACGATGGCCACGGCCATGCCTAAAAGCGCCAAGGCGCTCATCGGTATCACGACATTGGGTAATAATTCACGCAGGATGATCCTTGAATCCGAGGCACCAATTTGGCGTGCGGCAAGGACGAATTCACGATCTGAGAATTGCAGTGTGCTTGCTCGTGCCAAACGTCCCACTGGAGCGATGGAGAGAACGCCAAGAATCATAGAGATGGTGAACAAGGAACGATTCAGGAGTGCTGTGAGCATGATGGCCAGCACCAGAGATGGGAAAGACAGCAGAATAATGAAGCAGAAGGAAATGATTTTGTCGAGCCAACCACGGAAATAGCCAGCGATGATCCCAAGACTCCCTCCGACAATGAAGCCAAATGAAATCGCACTAAATCCGACAATGAGTGAAATACGGGCTCCGTGTAACGAGCGCGAAAAGATATCGCGGGCATCTTTATCGGTCCCGAACCAATGCTCAAAAGATGGGCTATAAGGCGGTCGACCGTTTCCATCTATGTCAATGAAGTATCCCCGAGGATCTTTGAGGTGTAGGTAGGGGGCCAGGATGGCTAGCAGAGTAATGAAAATCACCCAACTGATGGCGAGCCAAAAGCCCCAACCGATTTTTTTCTGTATTGCGGCATTGATCTCAGTATCTGCTGAGTCAGAGACAGTAACGGTTTCTTCGCTCATCGTCGCACCCTCGGATCAATGATTGAGTAAAGAATATCAACCAGCACGTTGATGATCACGAAGGCCAATGCGATCAACATCACTATTGCTAAAACCACTGGGAAGTCCTCGCGTAGAACCGATTCAACAAGGCTTGAGCCAATCCCTGGAATTCTGAAAACGGTCTCCACAACTATTGACCCCCCGATCAGCCCACCGGTATTGAGCCCCACCACAGTGATGAATGAGAACATGGAGGGACGAATGGCATGACGAAATATGACGCGAGACCGTGAGAGACCTTTAGCGCGTGCCATCAAAATGAAGTCTTGTTGCAAAGTCGTAATCAGGTCGGTGCGCAAAAGGCGTTGATAGACGGCAGCAGCTGGGAGGGCGATCGTCACGGCAGCCAGAAACATCTGTCGCAGTTGCTGGAAGAGGGGATCTATCGCTTTATAAGTAAGGGGGAACCAGCCAAGTTTCAACGAGAAAATGTATTTTAGAAGAATCGCTAGGGCAAAGTTTGGCATGGCTAAAAGAAAGAAACTGTTCATCGTTGAAATCTTGTCTGAGCGCTTACCAGCGCGTGCTGCAGTGATCGCTGCCCAGGGAATGGAAATCATTACTGCCAGAAGTTGAGCCATGACCAGCAAGGTAATGGTGCGCGGAATGCGCTCTTTGATTAATCCCTCAACGGGTGGTTGTCCGTCTGTACTGAATTGGACTCCCATATCGCCGAAGGCAAAATCGCCCAACCATTTCACATAGCGAACAGGCAGTGGCTTGTCGAGGTCATATTTAACTTTGACCTCTTCGATCAATGCGGCACTCTTTGGATTATTGACGTCTCCAGCGAGCGGACCCAAGATATTGAAGAGCGGGTCGCCAAGCACATTCATTGCTCCGAAGGTGAGAGCACTCACCGACAAGAGCAACAAAATCGCCATGGCGACCCGCTGCATCCAAAACTTCATAACGAACTAACGACTGTCATGAAAAACATTTTAACTATTTATCTCAGCTCATCCAAGTTGAGGTGAACGCAGTTGAACCGTTAATGGCACAAGTTAACGCAACACCTTCAGGAGACTTGACATCACATGTACCGTGGACGGCACTCGTAAACGAGTTAGCCCACACTGAGTGCTGCAAGAAAATGTAGGTGTAAGCGTCATGGAGGTTCTGACTGATCTGCTTCTGTAGTGGAACTTCATCGGCCTGAGTCGGTGCTACTTGAGCCTCGAGCAACAAGCTGTCTCGGGTTTCGTCGCAATAACGTGGCCAGTTCAATGAAAGGCCACCGATTGTGCGGCAGAGCAACCAAACATTGTCTTGGTCCGGTTGGGCAGCACCAAATTGGCGCCATCCAATGACATTGTATTGTCCAAGGGCCGCTTGTTGAATGTGGTCATCCTGAGCGAGCTCATCGTTCGTCACATTGAAACCAGCGGCACCCCAACTTGCGTTGAAGAGGTCCGTGATGCGTTGTCCAACAACGGATGGACCGGTGTACTGCCATTCCATATTGACCTTGCCGTCGGTGCAGGTTGGTGAGCCATCTGCTGTCAAAAGGCCTTCTGCGCAGTATTCGGCAACTAGAGCAAGCGCAGCTTCTGGATCATCTGCTTCTTGCTTAATGGTCTCATCGTAATATGGACTCTCCGGAGTGAATCTTTGATCAGCCAAACGAGCTTCGCCATTGCCGAATAATGTGTTGTATTCCAAACGTGGCGTGGCCAAGGTGATTGCTTTGCGAACTCGAATGTCGTCAAAAGGTGCATTCACTGAGTTGATCATCAGGAAACTCTCTTCACCATTGTCATCAATGATGTTGAAAATACTCTCATCTTCACGAAGTGCGGCTAATGACTCGGTCTCAGTGGTGTGCATCGCATCAAGTTCGCCGTTCTGGAGAAGCTCAAGTCGCGTTGCGGGATCAACCACAGGAATGATTTCAATTGCATCAAGCCAAACGTCTCCACCCCACCAGTCTTCGTTACGAACGAAGCGTGTGACTGAGTCCTGGGAACGACTGTCGAATTTGAAAGGACCAGTACCTACTGGCGTCTGATTCAAAGTTGGATCTAAGAGTGCTGCTGCCAACCATGTGGGGGAGGCGACATATCCCAACTGGGAGCGCAATGCATGTGGGAACTGCAAGTTGGCATCCAAGAGGTGATAAATCAGAGTCAGATCGTCAACGATCTCGACGGCGTTTTCAGCCGGGTAAAACGGGCGAACAGCAAGTCCTACAAGAGGAGCTGCATAGGCAGCGTCAAAGTTGGCCTTAACAGCTGCCGAATTGAGGGGGGTTCCGTCGTGGAACAGGATGCCAGGACGCAGGACGAGAGTCCAGTCCTTCAGATCATCGGAAGGTGTGAGCGATTCTGCCAAGTTTGGAACCCAAGTACCGTCAGCGGCAAGTGCGGTCAAAGAGTCAAAGACAGCATTTCCCATGACGTAGGCAGAGACAGCGAATGCTGAACTGGTTGGGTTCAAGCCGTCAGTTTCGGCTTCAACGCCGTAGCGAAGTGTGCCACCAGCAACGGGACCAGCGGGTGCGTCGGTGCTTGGTGCTTCGCTGGTGGGTGCTTCGGTGGTGGGCTCTTCAGTTCCGTCGCTATCGCTACCGCATGAAGCGGCAAGGAAAGCAAAAGTTAGGCCGATCGCTATTGCAGCGCGATAGCGCCGTGATTTTGTTATCTGCATAAATTCCCCCTTATTCGTTATGGAAATCCCTGTTGAGACGCCCGTCACTTGCGAGGCTAGCACGACCCTGCCGATCTGTGAAGTTCGGCGCTAACAAGTGGGGATAATCAATCTGCTTAACCTCGCAATTGCTTTTTCGGCGAGGGATACATGAAACTGCAGGGATGGTCAAAGGACATCGGCGAAGACTTGACGGATTGACGAGGGCTTTACCTCAGCGCTTAAACGCCAATAATCCGTATTTCCTTGCTATTTCCCAATTGCACGATGAAGCGGTTTCCAAGAATCGACCGTGTTATCGCGACCCAAACAGCGGATACAGCGTGTTCACAGCGGTGTTCTTGAGCGACAGGGGTTACTGCTGCGAAAGCGGTTGTCGCCATTGTCCGTTCGAACCTCTACAGTAATCGGTGAGTTGTTTGACGGTTTTCGGAGAGATGTATGACCAATAGCATGATGGCGAAATTTCGTGTCTCGGCAACAAAGCCGCTGAAGTTGAGCGCTATCGCAACTGACGACGACCTCGGGTGGGATAAAAGCTCTCAAAAAGGCGAGTTGGAAAAAGTCGTTGGAGAGATGGCTTTTGAGCAGCATCGATTAATGGCCGAGGCCAAGCAGAGTCTGTTGATAGTTCTTCAAGGTCGAGATGCCTCCGGCAAAGATGGCTTGGTTCGACATGTGATGACCGGTATGAACCCTGCTGGGGTACGGGTCACAAGTTTTAAAGTGCCAGCTGGCATTGAAAAACAGCATGATTATTTATGGCGTTGCCATGACTCGTGTCCTGCGCGGGGCGAGGTCGGCGTCTGGAACCGTAGCCATTATGAAGACATTTTGGTACCGCGGGTCAAAAACCTTGTGGGCGAGGAAGTGTGGAAGAAGCGTTATCGGCACATTCGCGATTTTGAGCAAATGCTGGTTGACGAGGGAACGCGAGTACTCAAATTCTATTTGCATGTCTCGCATGACATTCAGCGGCAAAGACTGCAAAAGCGGATCGATAATCCGGAGCGGAGTTGGAAGCATGATCCCAGCGATCTTTCCGACCGAGAGATCTGGCCAAAGTATGAGGCGGCCTACGAAGATGTCCTGCGAGAGACCTCGCGCCCACATGCACCGTGGTATGTCATACCCGCTGACGTGAAATGGGTTCGAGATTTAGCTGTAGCAAAAATCATCTTGAAGACGTTGCAGGAAATGGACCCTAGAGTCCCAGTTCCTAGCAAAGACCTCAAAAAAATCATCGTCCCGCAGTGAGCGAAGGTTTTCTGCGGCTATCTGACTAATAGGGCGGAGCAAGGGTCAACCGTCTACATTTGATCACGAAGGAGCCGATTGGGCTCACAAACCTCTGAAAGGCCGACGTGTCGAACCAACGTGAGATTATGACTTGGGAGATTTTCGGCGAGGCTTCGCGAGCGTTGGCGCAGATGGTTGCCGAAGACGGTTACGACCCAGACATGATTTTGTCGATTGCCAGAGGTGGTCTCTTGATTGGCGGGGCTCTGGGATATTCGCTAGCAGTCAAAAATGTGTACACCATGAATGTGGAGTTCTATACGGGTGTCGATGAGCGACTAGAAGTTCCCCGGATTCTTCCACCTGCTCCCGACTTCGTGGACCTGGGTGATGCCAAGATTCTGATTGCTGATGATGTGGCCGATACCGGTCACACATTGCGCAGCGTACAGAAATTCTGTGAAGGCAAAGTCGGTGAAGTGCGCACAGCAGTCCTCTATGAAAAGTCGCACTCTGTCGTGCAAGCAGATTACGCATGGAAGAAAACAGATCTGTGGATCAACTTTCCGTGGAGCGATAAAGATCCATTCATCGTCCGCGAAGGTCATGTACGCGACGCCTGAGTAAAAATCTTTGGACGCGACTGCTTCTACCGAATATGACAATCAGCGACCAGGTGCTCCTTGGCAGTATTCGTTGGTGTAGACCGACGAAACATCGTCGGTAATCTCCACGCCTTGAGATGCATATATCGGTTGCAAAATATCGTAGAGATCTTGAATTTTTGTCTCATCGAAAGAGCAGTACGTTCCATCTGGGCTATTCGTACCAATATTTTTCTCCTCTAATAACTGCAAGCCGGCCAAGTTCAGTTCTGTACTGAGACTCCAAAAGCCGTCGTACTCTTCGTTGATCTCAATCATCCTGTCGGTGATGGGAGTCGGATTGTCATAGAAATCTACCCATGCTTGTTGCATTTTTGGAACTAACAACTTTAGGCACGCATCAAGTTCTGTGGCTCGGCTCTTGAGCATCGTGATTGTTGCTGGATAGTTGTCAAAACCAAGTTCGGAGACAGTGAAAAATGAAACATCTGCGGGCGCTCCGTCCTTCCAGAGAATGTCATTTTCATATTTGTAGATTTCGTTGGTGGCAAATCCTTGTTGCAAAATAGCGCCACCTTTGCTCACCCAAGTGGCGTCGGAACCGTTGTAACTCGGGTCGCTTTGTTCTGGCATCAGATAACCCTTGTCGATCATGAAGTCGATATAGGAGAGGCCTGGAAAGTGCACGAAGGAGGCACCACTGGCAGCAATGTCAGTTGGAGTCTTGATTGCGTACTGAGTTGGATCCCACATCAGCATTTGGGGATCTTGATCAAGAGTCTTGGCGATAGCAATCAGCGGAAGAGCGGCAGAGTCTTTGATCAGGTCAGCTATTCCGATGTAAGCCATATCGGCTTGCCCGTCAACGAGGACAGAACTGTTCTGCTTATCAAAGTTTTTTGTCAGAATTTCTACTTCTTGTAATCCACCGACTGCGTATTGCTGCTGCACCGGACCCGAGTAGGAGACACTGTTCTTATCAGCGGTGCCAGAGGGTCCGATCAACTGATATGTGCCACCATGTTCAAGTTCTGGAAACCAATCAGTCTGAATCGTTAATTTGGCGGGGCAGACTTCCGTCGTCAGGTCTGTCTTCTCGCTTGTATCCGAACTACATGCCACAAAGATTGAACTGAGGCTGAAGAGTGAAACTAATGCGGTGACACGTCGGGGGGACATGATTCTCCTTTGGTTACATCAGACTTTAGCGGGATGCATAGAAGTCGGCTAATCCTTGTCGTGCCAATCCCTGATGGCGCGGGTTGTGACCCACCCGACAAGGAGAAACATCAAGACGCCGAAGATCGAAGCCGTGATCGTGCCTGCGAACATCTCTGGTCGTTCGATTGATTTTTGCTGTCGGGTGCGGATGTAATACCCGATTCCTTTTTCTCCCTTAACAAAAAAGAAATCTGCGACAACTGAACCAATGACCGCACTGCCCGATGCGATACGGATGCCGGTCATCAGTGATGGTAGAGCGCTGGGAAGTTCAAGGCGCCAGAGCCGAGTCCGACGAGAGACGTGACTGAGCGTGAAGAGGTCGTGATGCATCTGGTCGGTCGATTGCAGACCGAACAAAGTGTTGGTGATCACGGGAAAGATGGCGATCAAAACTGTGACGACTAAACGCACGCCCAGTTCTTCGCCGAACAATTGGGTGAGAAGAGGTGTGATCGCCAGGATGGGAACCGTCTGCAGCACAACGGCGTAGGGGAACAGAGCTCGTTCAACGCTCCTGGAAAGGTTCATCAGCACGGCTAGTGCTATGCCGAGAGTTATTGCGATGGACAGTCCCAAGATCGTGACCTTGACTGTTGGCCACATGTAGCCAAGAATCGGTCGCAGTCCGTTGACTTTGTCTGTGACCGGCATGAAACCGTCGGTGATAATTTCGTGCGGGTAGGGCAAAGCATTGCGCCGTTGCACGGGATTGTCGTAGTTGAATGTGGCGTAGAGATACCACAGCGCGATGAAGCAGGCGAATGTCGCCATTGGGAGCAAGGTATTGACTCGCAGCGATGGTCGGCGAATTCTGCTCATGAATGAGCGACCTTCAGATCAGCGCTGATTTTTCCACAGATCTCAGCAAAATCACTTTGATAACGAATGTCTGGATGGCGCGGGTATGGGAAGTCAACTGCATGTTCAGCGATAATGCGTCCAGGTCGCGCCGACATGACGAGTACCCGAGTCGATAAAAAGACCGCTTCTTGGATGCTGTGGGTGATAAATAATGAAGCAAAGTGTTGATTTTGATAGAGATGTAATAACTCATCGTTGAGGTGTTCGCGAGTGATTTCATCGAGGGCAGCGAAGGGCTCATCGAAAAGGAAGAGGTTTGGTTGTAGAACCAAGGATCGGGCCAGCGAACAGCGCATTTTCATTCCGCCAGAAAGTTGTTTCGGGTACTTGTCTTCGTTTCCCGTGAGGTTGACCAGTTCAATCGCCGCATTGGCTGCTTTTTGTCGGGAAGGTTTGTCCATCCCAGCAAGCTCGGCGTTTAACTCAACATTTCGTCGCACTGTGCGCCAAGGCAACAAAGTTGGATCCTGGAACACGTAGCCAAGGCTTGTGCGATCTACGTCGCAGAGCCCTTGTGTCTGAGCCAGCAGTCCAGATGCGAGTCGTAAAAGCGTGCTCTTGCCACAACCTGAGGGGCCGACAATGGTCACGAATTCGCCGGATTGAATATTGAGATTGACATTGTCCAAGGCCTGAGTGCCGTCCGCAAAGGTCAACGAGATATTCGTCATTCTCAATGCTGAATCTGACATCTCGTCAGCGATGGGGGGCATGCCTTAAACCTTAGTTTGAGTGGCGATGATTGTTTGATCTGCCGAAGTATTTGCCCTCAACAGCAGCAGATCGATTCGGGCAATGGGCGACTATCTCCACACATTGTGTTTCTGTAGCACTTCTCGAAGGACCAGTGATTGGTCGGTCATGATGCCCTGGACGCCGAGGCTGATCAACTCCTCCATCGTGGCGACATCGTCGATCGTCCAGACGTGCACAGGTTGGCCGTTGTGTGTGGCCTTGGCCAGGGTTCGTTCATTGACCACCGTCAGCGGACCTTGACGTATTGGGACCTGAAAACACGAGGGTTCCTTCGGCGGCAAACCCATCACCCACAGGGCAACTTCGCGCGGACTTGCACCAGTGCAGACATCGCTCCCAAAACTGTTGCGGATATTTTTGATTCGTTGATGGCTGAAAGATCCGACACAGACCCTTGTGAGGGCATGAGTGTCTTTGAGCACTGCGATCAGGGGATTGACACATGCATCGCTTTTGGCATCAATGTTGAATTTGGTTTCGGGAAACTCTTCAAGTAATTCTGTGAGTAGGGGAATTGGTTCTTTGCCATCGACTCGCATCTGAGAAACCTCTTGCCAACTGACATCGCTGATACGGATGTGGCGACCGCAAGTACGCAGCAGATCGTTGTCATGAAAGGCCACAAGCACGCCATCTGCCGTCAGTTGTACATCGGTCTCCAGATAGTCGTATCCGAGACTGACGGCATGACGAAAACTCACCAGAGTGTTTTCGGGAAGGGAATCGGTTCCGCCGCGATGAGCGAAAGCGATGAACTGATCAGAAAGGTGAGGTTCGAGGTACGGGTGGTGATGAGCGAGACGCATATATCAAAATGCAGAGGCCCTAGATAGAGCGCCCAGCGTCCTTCCAGTACTCATCTTTGAGCAAGCGCTTGTACAACTTGCCGGTGGGATGACGCGGTAGTTCAAGACGAAAGTCAACGCTTCGAGGGCATTTGATATCCGCTAATTGTGAACGACAGTAGGCAATCAATTCTTTTTCTAAAGCCTTCGCCTCTTCTGGAGTGCCAGGCATAGTGACTGGTTGAACAACCGC
>CAMAYS010000033.1:0-18740 GCA_945862545.1 Bifidobacterium breve
TGCGTCGACGTCGCGGTGAAAAAGGTTTCACTCGTATTTCGTGGGATGAAGCCCTTGACGCTGTTGGTCTCGGTATTCGCGCTGCTGGCGGGGACCGCTCAGCGATTTATCTCACGAGTCGTGGACTGACCAACGAGGTCTATTACACCTCTGGCAAGGCGGCCCGCGCTATGGGTATCGCCAATATTGATTCTGCAGCCCGCACATGCCACGCACCATCCACTATTGGTCTCAAAGCCACCATCGGAGTAGCTGCCAGTACCTGCAGTTTGCAAGATGTCTTAGAGACCGACCTCATTATTTTGTGGGGCGCCAATGTTGCCAACAACCAACCCGTCTTCACCAAATATTTATATGAAGCCAAGAAGAACGGGACCAAGGTCGTTGTTATCAACCCCTATCTCGAACCTGGTCTTGAGCGGTATTGGGTTCCCTCCAAGGCTGAGTCATTTTTGTTCGGCACCAAATTGTGCGACCTACACATTCCTGTGCGTCCCGAAGGTGACGTGGCTCTGGCAAATGCATTGCTCAAAGTTCTGATCGAGCAGGACGCCGTTGACCACGCGTTCATTGCAGCACACACATCAGGTTGGGATGAGTTAGTGACTCATCTGGCGACCTTAGACCTCACCCAGTTACTAATAGATGCCGGCATTGATCACTCAACGCTCGCTGCACTCGCCGAAATGTACGCCACCTCGCGCCACGCCATTTTGATTTGGAGTATGGGCATCACTCAACATCGACATGGTGTTGAAGGAGTACAGGCGATCGTCAATGTCGCTCTGGCACGCGGCAATGTGGGACGCGACGGCGCAGGATTGATGCCCATTCGCGGACACTCAGGTGTGCAAGGTGGAGCCGAGATGGGTGCTTACTCAACTGCATTTCCCGGTGGTGTCACCGTTACTGCCGAATCTGCTCGCGAATTATCAGAGCAGTGGGGTTTCGATGTCCCTGCCCAGTCGGGCCTGACTGCACCTGAAATGGTCTTGGCAGCCGAGCAGGATGAACTTGATGTTTTATTCTTGGACGGCTCAAACTTTGTTGAGATAATGCCTGATCCCATTCGCGTTGAAGCCGCTTTGGCTCGTGTGCCCTTGCGCGTTCACCAAGACATTGTCTTGACCTCGCAAATGTTTATTGATGGCGACGACGTGATCTTGTTACCAGCGGCCACGCGCTACGAACAAGAGGGTGGTGGAACTAGCACGACCACTGAACGACGTATTGCTTTCAGCCCAGAAATTGTTTCTGCCCCAGGCGAAGCTCGTAGTGAATGGCGAATCTTTTCTGATATCGCGATGCGCATGAATCCGTCATTGGCTCCACACTTTGATTGGGCCGATAACCAAGCCCTGCGCGCTGAAATCGCCCGCATTGTCCCGATGTATGCGGGCATTGAAAACCTTTCTAAAGTTCACGACGAAGTGCAATACGGAGGTCGACATTTATGTGCCGATGGAAACTTCCCGATGCCCAACGGTCGGGCTCGCTTTACTTCACTCAACGTCGCTCCTCCACTACTGAGCGAAGGTGCTTTTTTCTTGTCGACACGGCGCGGCAAACAGTTCAACTCGATGATTTTCAATGAAGTGGATCCGCTCACCGGAGCCACCCGCGACGCTGTGTACATTGATCATCGCGATGCTGCCGCCCTTGGCGTGAGCGAAGGTGATGCATTGCGCCTGACGAGTTCGGTGGGTTCAATGCTCTCGACCGCCAAATTGGTGAACCTTCCGTCGCGTTCTCTGCAGGTACATTGGCCCGAGGGCAACGTACTCATTGAAGCTGGACTCAATCAAGATGCCAGCCGTATTCCTGACTACAACGCCATCGTCACTATTGAAAAGGTCTCATCATGAATAAATCCAGAATGATTTTGTGGTCCGCAGTTGCCGATGCTGCGAGCATCGTGATCTTTGTCGCCATCGGGCGCAAGAATCATGATGAAGGTGAAGCAGCGTTAGGAATTTTTCGTGTGGCGGCACCATTTTTGTTAGCACTTCTCGTTGGTTGGGTGATCGCCCGAGCGTGGAAAGAACCGCTCAGCCAAAGGAGCGGAGTGCTCATTTCGCTGACAACGATTGTTCTTGGCATGCTGTTACGCAACATCGTCTTTGATGATGGAACGGCCACAGCGTTCATCATCGTCGCCACCGTATTCTTAGGCACCCTCCTCAATGGTTGGCGCCTACTTGCACGAACACGTCTCACTCGCTCGAATTAGAGCAGGTTTGTAATAGCGCCCTTTTCGGCACCTTGTGCCAAGCGCGCATATTTACCCAACACGCCACTCGTGTAACGCGGTGGATTGGGTTGCCAACCTTGACGTCGCTTACTCATCTCTGCTTCGTCCACCAAAAGATCAAGGCTCAAGTTGGCTACGTCGACTTTGATCTTGTCGCCATCTCGCACAAAGGCGATAGGTCCCCCGTCAACGGCTTCAGGAGCCACATGACCAATACAGAATCCCCATGTGCCACCGCTGAAGCGACCATCTGTAATCAATGCGCAGTCGTACCCACGACCGGCACCTTTCATTGCACCGGTAATAGCCAACATTTCACGCATACCCGGCCCGCCCTTTGGTCCCTCATAGCGAATCACCAAGACCGTATTGGGTTGAATTTCTCCATTCATAATCGCCACCATGGCACCATCTTCATCGTCAAACACGCGCGCCGTTCCTTCAAACAAACGTTGCTCCTGCGATAACCCAGCGACCTTGACCACGCTGCCCTTGGGTGCCAGCGAGCCACGCAAAATCAACAATCCGCCTTCGGCGTTGATGGGTTGACTTAATGGATGCACGACGACACCATCTGGTTGAGGTGGATTGATCTCCGCCAAGTTTTCAGCCATTGTCTTACCGGTACAGGTCATCACATCGCCGTGTAATAAACCGGCATCCAATAAATGCTTCAGCACAACTGGCACGCCACCAACGCGATCAAGATCTGTCATATGAAATTGTCCACCTGGCTTCATGTCAGCAATATGCGGCACGCGAGCGGCAATGCGATTGAAATCGTCCAGGTCCAATTCAACTCTTGCTTCGTGAGCAATCGCCAAAAGATGTAACACGGCATTCGTGCTGCCACCCAAGGCATTGGCTAAAGCAATGGCGTTTTCAAATGCTTTCTTCGTGAGAATATCGCTGGGGCGAATGCCCAGACGCAACATGTTGACAACTGCTTCGCCGGCGCGTCGGGCATCATCTTCGCGACGCGGATCAATGGCTGGGGGTGATGCCGTACCAGGCAAGGACAGCCCAAGCGCTTCGCCGATCGACGACATTGTGTTCGCTGTGAACATCCCGCCACAGGCACCTTCACCTGGACATGCATTTCGTTCAATTTCACCCAATTCGTCCTCGGTGATCGTGCCAGCAGCACAGGCACCAATGGCCTCAAAAACTGAAGTGATGTCAATGGCTTTTCCATTGTGATAGCCAGGCATTGTTGAGCCGTTGTACACAAAAACTGCCGGCAAATTGAGTCGTGCGATCGCCATCATCATTCCCGGCATGCTCTTATCGCATCCCCCCGTGGCAAGGAGTCCGTCAAGACGCTCACCATGCATCACGGTTTCTACTGAGTCGGCAATCACTTCACGGCTGACAAGTGAGGCGCGCATTCCTTCGTGACCCATGGAAATTCCATCGCTGACAGTGATCGTTCCAAATTCGAGAGCCACTCCGCCAGCAGAGCGCACACCTTCTTTAGCCGCCGCCGTCAAACGCCGAATCGACATATTGCAAGGCGTGATTTCGTTCCATGAGGATGCAACACCTACTTGTGGTTTCTCCCAGTCATCATCGGTGAGTCCGACCGCACGCAGCATGGCGCGTGATGCAGCCTTTTGAATGCCGTCTGTGACATCACGGCTTCGGGGCTTCACATCAACAGGTGTGCCCACAGTGGTTTGGTTGGTGTTCTCAGCCATGTCTCCACGGTAGCCGTAGGGCCACTACTACGACAGCCTGATAACTACTTCAGGTGGCGATCTTCTTACGCGGTCCACGCACGAAAACGGTCATGATCGGAACAAGGTACAAGAAGTAGGTGATGACTCGAATTCGCTCGGCCTCTTTGTGCCAACCAAATAGCCCCTTCATGAAATCATAAAAAGTGCCCTCTGCCCATGGACCAGATGTCACAGTCCATGCTGGCTCAACGAGCCAACCGCTCTCGAAACCGAATAGTTCGCGCAACTCATGGAAGGCCTTTCCGACTAATCCAGCAGCGAAGAAGATCAACATCACGCCAGTGACCAAGAAAAATGCGCGTAAATTGAGGCGATTACCACCCTTGTAGACGAGATAGCCCAAAGCTCCCGAGATTGCTAAACCGATGAGTCCACCGAGGACCACTTTGGCCCCCGAGGCACTGCTCGTTTCGGCGCCCAATAAAAACAAGGCCGTTTCTAAGCCTTCGCGAAAAACAGCCACGAAGGCAATGGCCGCGAGGGCTTTGGCTCCAGTTGCTTGGTCAACTTGTGAACGCAATTCGGCTCCAAGATTGCGCGCATTTTCGCGCATCCAAAAAATCATCCAGGTCAGGACACTCGCTGCGGCGACCGCAATGACACCTTCTGTGGCTTGCTCCACCTTGCCGTTGAGACCCCCAACTGCCAAATGGATAGCGACGCCAAAGATCAGACATAGGGCCAAGGCGGCAAAAGCGCCCTTCCACATGGCGCCAAGATCGTGTGACCGTCCAGTCTTGACGAGGTAACCGGCCAGAATTGCGAGCACGAGAGCAATCTCGAGCCCCTCACGTAACGTAATCAGAAATGAAGCACCCATAAGTTGAATGTTAGGCACTCCTAACACTTTTTGCAAGGTGTACCTAACAAAAAGGTATCACTCCTGTTAGGTGACTACTTTCGCCCGAAACCAAAGAGTTGCTGGGCGACCTTTCGCATCTGGATTTCTTCGGCCCCCTCGGTGATTCGGTAGCGACGGTGGTGGCGGTAAATGTGCTCAAAGGGCATATGTCGGCTGTAACCGACTCCGCCGCAGGTTTGCATGGCACGGTCTGCTGCATCGCAACAAAGTCGATTGGCGCGGTAGTTGCACATCGCCACCAAATGCGTGAACTCCATGAATCCCTCAACATCGGGGCGATCACTCTTATGTGAGCCGTCCATTAGCGACGCCGTGTAGCGGATTAGTTGACGCAACATGGCGGCCTCGGTGTGCAACTCCACGAGCGGAAACTGAATGCCTTGATTGGTGGACAGTTTCTTGCCCCATGTCACTCGCGAATTGGCGTAAGCCACAGCCTCATTAATGCAGTATTGCGCCGCCCCCAAGGAAGATGCCGCTTGACGAATACGATTTTCATGCACAAAATGCTGAGCCAAATCCAAACCGTGTTCAAGACGTCCGAACACCGCGTCATGGGAAACACGCACATCTTTCATACTCACTTCAGCGTGATCGGTTGGCATGTTAAAAGTCCACCAAAAGAAATCCACATTGAAGCCCGGGTTATCAGTAGGCACTAGAAATGCAGATATTCCTACTGGATTGCCCGCTTCTCCCGAAGTTCGCGCAAAAATAATGTCGTGAGTGGCGTGATGTAATCCACTGTTCCAGCGCTTCATTCCATTGATCACCCATTCATCGCCATCACGTACGGCGGTGGTCTCCAAATAGGTGGCATCACTTCCGTGATTCGGCTCGGTGAGGCCAAAAGCCAAACGCTTCGTACCATTTAAGAATCCTGGCATCCACTCTTGCTTTTGCTGTTCCGTCCCAAAGTCGCGCATCATCAACACCGTTGGAAAGTTGCCCACGACTGAAGATTCATTTTGTAGATCATTGAATAAGCCAAGACCCTTGGTCGCCAAGTGCTCACGAATAATCGCCATCTCCAGATTGCTGGCACTCCGCCCACCGAATTCGGAAGGTAGCGCTAGACGCAACCAACCGGCCACATCGGCGCGCCGGCGCATCTCACGCAACAGTTCTTCCCAGTCGGCACGTGGGACACCGTCATTCTCAAAATCGGTGCGGGCCCATTCGCGCCGATGGTCGAAGAAGCGCTCGTTGTCGTCTTGAGCCTGTAACGGGCGAATCTCGCGTTCAATAAAATCATCAAGATCTCTGAGCGTCTGTTGAATCTCTTCGGGGATAGCAAAGTCCATAGCCTGACCGTAATCCCCCCTTGGTTCGCCTCTGCACCCCGAGCGAGGTCAAGGTAAACTTTCTGACTAGTCGTCAGAAAAACGGCGACCCAGAGTTCCTCAATCACCATGATTCCTACTCACATTCCCCTCCCTAGCGACGACAACGAGTTCCGAGATCTCGTTCGGACCTGGTTGCACGACAACGTCATCGGTGACTTTGCCGCTCTACGCGGACGAGGCGGACCCGGCGACGAAGATATTGGTTTTGACATTCGTATTGAATGGGAAAAAGTTCTTGGTCAAGCTGGTTGGATCGGTCTTGGTTGGCCCACCGAATACGGTGGTCGCGGTGCCACTGTGAATCAACAAATCATTTGGGCCGAAGAATACGTGCGCGCCGAGGCACCAGCACGCACCAATCACATGGGTGAAAATCTTCTTGCTCCGACCATCATTGAGTACGGAACGCAAGAACAATGCGATCTCTTCTTGCCAGGAATCTTGCGTGGCGAAGAACGCTGGTGCCAGGGATACAGCGAGCCCAACGCCGGAAGTGATCTTGCCAATGTTCAAACTAAAGCTCACCTAGACGGCAACGAGTGGATCATCAATGGGCAAAAAGTCTGGACTTCATTGGCTCATGTGAGCCACTGGTGTTTCATCGTGGCACGTACCGAACCTGGTTCGCAGCGCCATGCAGGCCTCACATTTCTTCTCGTTCCGATGGATCAATCTGGAGTCGAGGTACGACCAATCTTGCAACTCACCAAGGGCGGCGAATTCAACGAAACGTTTTTCACTGATGCCCGTACCCCAGTCGAGATGGTGGTCGGCACCCCCGGTAACGGTTGGGGTATCGCCATGGCGTTACTCGGTTACGAGCGCGGCATCTCAACGCTGGCTCAACAAGTGGGATTTGAACGCGAACTTGAGTCAACAATCCAATTAGCCCGTGACTTCGCCAAGATTGACGACCCCGTGATTCGGCAAAAACTGATCAAGGCATACATCGGGTTGCGTTTGCTCAAACTCAACGCTCTGCGGAGCATGTCAGCCAAGGGAGTGCCGGGACCTGAGGCCAGCATTTCTAAACTCTTTTGGGGTACATGGCACCGCGATCTTGGCGAATTAATGATCGACATCATGGGGCCAACTGGCTTGATTGGCGAAGGATTTCCTTACGAATTGACCCTTGAACAGAAACTCTTCCTGTTCACACGCTCCGACACGATCTACGGTGGGTCTAACGAGATTCAACGCAATGTCTTAGGCGAGCGCGTGCTCGGCTTGCCGCGCTGATACAAAGGAAAACAACATGCCAGAGATCAGAACTCAGAATCCAACCTATGTCCCTGGACATGGATTACTCGCTGGCAAAGGGGTACTCATCACTGCCGCTGCAGGAAGTGGCATTGGTTCATCAACCGCTCGCAAATGCATCGAAGAGGGAGCTCGCGTTGTGATCTCCGATAAACATGAGCGCCGCCTTGCCGAAACCGCCGCCGAACTTGGCGTTGTGGGAATCGCCTGCGACGTCACTAACGAAGAGAGCGTGCAAAATCTCATCGCCCAAGCAGCCATTGAACTAGGCGGCATCGATGTCTTAGTGAATAACGCTGGTCTCGGCGGGACTGCTGAATTGCATGAGATGACCGATGAACAATGGTCCGTCGTCCTTGATGTGACTTTGAACGGCACAATGCGTTGCACCCGAGCGGCGCTCAATCACATGTACCCACGCGGCACTGGAGTCATCGTCAACAATGCCAGCGTTCTGGGTTGGAGAGCCCAAGAAGGCCAAGCCCACTATGCCGCGGCGAAAGCGGGCGTGATGGCTCTGACACGCTGCGCAGCCATAGAAGCGGGACCCCGCGGCGTGCGCATCAATGCCGTCTCACCAAGTATCGCCATGCATGCCAATCTGGCAAAAGTAACGAGTGATGAATTACTCGTCGAACTTTCTCAACGGGAAGCCTTCGGGCGCTTTGCTGAACCCTGGGAGATTGCCAACGTCATTGTTTTTCTTGCCAGCGATTATTCGAGTTACATGACTGGTGAAGTCATTTCTGTCAGCAGTCAACATCCATGAGCATTGACTTAGAAAAACTTGATGGAATCGGGATCATCACGATCAACCGACCTGAACGCAAAAATGCTTTCACTCGTTCGCAATACGAAGACCTCGCCTCGGCGCTGAAAGAAATTGACGCCGACGATTCCGTACACGTGGCCATACTCACTGGTGCTGGCGGAGCATTTAGTTCGGGGCAAGATCTCAAAGAAATGGCCGAGATGGCAACTGCCGTTGCCAGTGGCACTCCTGCTTCCACACAGCCAGGTGGGTTCACAGTGTTGCTTGATGGACTTGAAACATTCTCTAAGCCTTTGATCGCTGCCGTCAACGGAGTAGCAGTTGGTATTGGTATGACGTTGCTGCCCTTCTGCGACATTGTTTTGATTGATGAGACAGCGCGCATGCGTGTGCCTTTCAGCGAACTTGGTGTCCCGCCCGAGGCCGCCAGCAGCATCTTGTTCGCCGATCAAATCGGTTGGCAACGCGCTGCCGAAATTTTGTTCACCGCACGCTGGATCGAAGCGCCCGAGGCCGTCGAAATTGGTCTCGCGTTGCGCACCGCGCCTCAAGGAGAGGTTCTAGCCCACGCCGTTGAACTAGCCAAGACCATTGCCAGTAAGTCGGCGTACTCCACGCGAGTTATCAAGCAACTCATGGTGGCTGGACGCGGCGGGCGTATCAAAGAAGCCCGAGCACGGGAAGAAGCCCTGTTTGCTGATCTATTCCGCTCTCGTGGGTTCAGTAGCTGAAGTCTCCGATAGCGTTCTATTTATGTCCGTTGACAAAAAACTCGACAACAAAGTGATCGCTCCCGTGGTGCGGGAAGTCGATCAAGAACGCGCTGAACGAGCTATTCGCGAATTGCTCGAGGCCATTGGTGAGGATCCCTCCCGAGATGGCTTACTTGACACACCTGCACGCGTCGCGCGCATGTGGACTGAAGTCCTCTCTGGAACCAACAATGATCCCGATCATCACTTGTCTAAGACATTTGATATCGAACATGACGAGATGGTTCTCGTCCGCGATATCCCCTTTGACTCAATGTGTGAACATCACATGCTGCCTTTTACGGGAACAGCGCATATCGCTTATCTCCCAGGCACGACGGGTCGCTTCACTGGCTTATCAAAACTCGCACGTTTAGTTGAGGGTTACTCACGCCGCCTTCAAGTACAAGAGCGACTCACATCGCAAATCGCCGACGCGATGCAGAACATGCTTGATCCCGTGGGTGTCCTCGTTGTTGTGGAAGCCGAACACACCTGCATGTCATTGCGTGGCGTACGTAAACCTGGCACCAAAACCGTCACGACTGCGGCGCGCGGTATTTACCGCACCGATGCCCAATCTCGTGCCGAAGTCATGGCCTTCATTCAGGGTCGCTAAACCTGCACTATGGGTTTTCCCCATCCCACTGCCGATGTGCCCGGCATATGGCCACATCTTGAAACTGAAGTCGCCGCAGTCCATCTGCCCAATGATCTTTCCCGCGAACTTAAGCGGTCACTGATCGGCCAAGCCACAAAAAGCGTCGGACACATATGCGCTACGACGTGGATATTTTCGGCAGATGCCCAATACACAATTTTAGTGCGTCACAAAACTTTGCAATGGTCCACGCCCGGTGGACATATTGAGATCGGTGAAACGAGCCGACAAGGTGGACTGCGTGAACTTGAAGAAGAAACAGGTCTCACTCAATACGACGTGCGCCCTGTCGTCGATGGTCCGGCATTCATCCATATCACTGATCTAGCGGGTAGTACACCACACCGACATTGGAATATCGGCTGGTTGTACATCGCTGATATGCAAGCTCCGCTGACGTCCACTGAAGGAGCTCGCTGGTACCACTGTGACGATCTCCCACAAGGGCCCATGGACCTGAAAAATTCCGTTGCCCTACTGCGGCCCCTCGTTGTACAAGCCTTAGGAACGGACTAACCGTCCAGGACGCTGACCCGTGTCGGCACCCATGCGACGAGTGACCACGCCATTGACAATGGTCGCCACATAACCAGTGGCTGTCTGCAGCAAACGCCTTCCACCAGCTGGAAGATCATCTTTGGCGTGTGGGAATCCCAAAGACAGTGTCTCCATATCGATGATGTTGATGTCGGCTTTCATGCCCTCTTGTAAAACGCCACGATCAGTGAAACCAACAACTGCTGCGGTGTCATGAGTCTGAACTTTGACTGCTTCCTCAATCGTCAACTTGGGTCCGCGGTCGCGGTCACGAGTCCAATGAGTCAAAACATAGGTAGGGATTGAGGCATCGCAAATCATCCGCACATGAGCGCCACCATCGGACAATCCCGACACGGTCGCTGGGTGCTTGAGCATTTCGTAAATGGCGTCCTGGGTGCCGCCCACGTAGTTGAAGAACGGCAACATCAAAAATGAGCGACCGCCATCTTTGTTCAACAAGTCATAGGCGAAACTCAGTGCATCAACACCCGCAGCAAGCGCCATATTGGTCACCAATTTTTCTGGGCCAGGCTCATAGTCGGGCGAGTCACCCATGGCATACATTTTGTCGAGCATGTTTTGCATGAAAGTGCCGATGCCGTCAAATTGCTTGCTTGCATCAGGCGCATCATCCGCTTCGCTCAGGATGCGTGCTTTGATTTCTGGTCGAGCAAGTTCACGGCGCAAATCGTCGCCAGAGAATTGCTCGGATAGGGCAATGAATGTGGGTCGCTTTTGGAAAAAGTGATAGCCATCCCAGCCAATCATCATCCCAAATGGACGAGCGGCAATCTGTGGGTGCATGCGACCACCGTTGGCATTGACGCGATCCACAACTTCAAGCGCTTCACGCCATGAATCAGCGTTCAACTCGTTCTGCAACATGGCAAAAGAGACCGGCAGTCCCGTGCGTTCGGCGAGATCGGCCATCCAGTCAACTTCGCTCAGGAAAACTGGACGATCAAACTCAAGACCTTGTGGAGCAACCTCAAAGAGTCCACCGCCGCCAGCGACGAGACCATCGGCTAAACCGTTCAATTCGTCAAGAGCGGCAAATGTTCCTGGCACGGGTTCACCATCACGCGCTTTGTGGTTCAAGGTGCGCGAAGTGGAAAAACCAATAGCGCCAGCTTGTCGAGCCTCACAAATGATTTTTGCCATCTGCTCAATGTCGTCTGCAGTTGCGGGCTCATTGAGCGCACCGCGATCCCCCATCACATACGCACGCACAGGAGCGTGGGGTACATAGGCAGCGATGTCCATCGAATAATTTCGCTTCTCTAAAATATCCAAATATTCAGGGAACGTTTCCCAACCCCAGGTGATGCCTTCATGTAAAGCGGTTCCAGGTATGTCCTCCACGCCTTCCATTAACTGCACCAACCACGCTTCTTTACCTGGGCGTACAGGGGCAAAACCAACACCACAATTACCCATCACCACTGTGGTGACTCCATGACCGCTAGTTGGCTCCAAGAGATCGTCCCATGTGGCTTGACCATCGAAGTGAGTGTGAATATCCACGAAACCCGGTGTCACGATCAATCCACTGGCATCAAGAACTTCTTTGGCCTCGGCCACAATCGTCGTAGCTATCTGCACGATCCGACCGTCTTGAATTGCTATATCGGCAACGTATTTCGCCGCTCCAGTGCCATCCACGACGGTGCCACCGCGAATAATCAGATCGAACATGATTTTCCCCTTCAGTACAACTGACCTAAAACTAACGGACATCACAAACCTAATGCACGGCCAGATATTCCCCAAGGTCTGACCCACCGATCACTCCCCTTACGGTCATTGCCTCTATCCTGAAACCGTGACTGGCACCGCAATTGATCTCTCGAGTGTTGAATCTGTCTCCCAAGCCTTGGCGAACCACGGCTATCTAGCGGACCGAGGCCTAGCAACATCCGTATTTTTGGCTCTGACCCTCAAACGTCCTCTCCTTCTTGAGGGCGAAGCAGGAGTCGGCAAGACTGAATTAGCCAAAGTTCTAGCCTCTTGGACTGGAGGTGAGTTGATTCGCCTGCAGTGCTACGAAGGCATTGACGCCACCCAAGCAGTTTACGACTGGGACTATTCGCGACAGTTACTCCATCTGCGCGCCGCTGAAGCCAGTGGCGAGGCTGCTGGTCTTGGTGCAGATGCTTTAGAGAATGAGTTGTACCAAGAGCGTTTCTTGTTGAGGCGCGCTGTTCTGCGCGCTCTTGCCCCCGCCCCCGTGCCTCCAGTTTTATTGATCGACGAAATTGACCGCGCCGACGATGAATTTGAGGCATACCTCTTAGAAGTGCTATCGGATTTTCAGGTCACGATTCCTGAGTTGGGGACCTTCAAGGCTCCTACCCCACCAATCGTGGTGCTGACATCCAATCGCACACGTGATGTTCATGATGCGCTCAAACGCCGTTGTCTGTACCACTGGATTGAGCATCCCAGTTTTGATCGTGAAGTTGCCATTGTGCGCTTACGAGTTCCCGATGTTGAAGTGACGCTTGCGCGCCAAGTCGCAGCGGCAACTGAGGCCATGCGCTCCATGCAGTTGTATAAGCCACCTGGGGTCGCGGAAACTATTGATTGGGCTACCGCATTAGGAAGTCTCGGTGTCTCAACTTTGGACGAAGACAGCGTGCGCTCAACCCTCGGTGCAGTTTTGAAATATCGCGAGGATCAAGAGCGAGTTGACGGCACAGGAATGACTGAACTGATCAAGATGGCCGTTCAAAGAGCCCTGAGCGCTTAGAGAACCTCGTTATGTCTCTCTCTGCTTCCGCTGAGGTGAAGTCACCCGCCGAATTTATGGCAGTTGCCTTCAGCCGTCTGCTACGTGGAGCAGGTATCACTACACCGATCGGTAATGTCTTGACCTTTGTTGAGGCCCTCAACCAAGTCGGTCTACAAAATCGCGATGATGTGTATTGGGCAGGGCGAGCGAGTTTGTTACGCAAGCCCGAAGACATCGCTATGTACAACAAAGCCTTTGCTGTTTTCTGGGAGCAACGCACGAATAACGCAGTCCATGATGAACCGCAACATATTCATCTCACCATTGAACTTGATGAAGATGGCGATGCCGAAGATGATGGCTCGTCAGATAGCGACGAAAATGAGGGCGAGACAATCACTCTCCGGTTTTCTGCTGTTGAGACTTTGCGCAAAAAAGACTTTGCTGAATATTCGGATGAAGAATTGCATCTAGCCCAAGGTCTGATGAGCAAGTTGCGACTCGTTGGCTCACCCCGAAACTCTTTTCGCATGGTCTCAAGTCGCCAAGGAGCACGACCAGATCTGCGACAGACGATTCGTTCAAGTCTGCGATCCGGCGGCGAGCCCATACGTCGGCACTGGCAAGAAAACGATGAAAGATTGCGGCGATTGGTGCTGATCCTTGACGTCAGTGGGTCCATGGAGCCCTACGCCCGCGCACTTTTGCGATTCGTTCAAGCCGCAGTCGCTGGTCGACAAAAAGTTGAAGCCTTTGCTGTCGGCACACGTCTGACGCGCATCACTCGTGAACTGGGCTCACGTGACCCCGACAAAGCCTTACAGTTGGCGGCAACTCGAGTCGTTGATTGGAGCGGCGGAACCCGACTTGGTGAATGCCTGCGCCACTTCAATGATCAGTGGGGAGTGCGCGGTATGGCGCGGGGCGCCATCGTGGTGATTCTCAGCGATGGTTGGGATCGCGGCGATCCCATCGTTTTAGCCGAGCAGATGAAACGACTGCAACGAGTCAGTCACCGCACCATTTGGGTCAACCCCTTGAAAGTTTCACCCGGTTACGCTCCCCTTGCTCGGGGGATGGCGGCGGCACTACCTTTTGTCGACAATTTTGTCGAAGGTCATTCCGTTGAGGCCATGGAAGAACTGACGCAGGTCATCGGAAAATGAGCCTCCACAACTCCGACCTCGCTTTTCACAAGGCAGACTGAACCAACTATGCGCGAGATCCTTGATGACATTGACCGTTGGCGTCGCCAGGCAAAGAAAGTTGCCATTGCTCGTGTCGTCAACATTGAAGGCTCGGGCCCACGTGACCCAGGTGCCGCGATGGCGGTCAACGAGGATGGCGAAGTTGCAGGTTCTGTGAGCGGCGGATGTGTCGAAGGAGCAGTCGTCAGCGAAGCACTCGCACTCATCGCAGATAATGCACCTGGGCGAATGGTCTCATTCGGTTACAGCGACGATGAAGCTTTTGCCGTTGGTCTCACATGTGGCGGAATCATTCGTCTGTACATTGAACAGCTCGACTGGTGACATTAACTGATATCTCATGAGCGAATCCATCTACGAACTATTCCAAGCGCACATTCGAGCAGAAACACCAGTCGCTCTGGCACCAATTATTGAGGGTCCGGGCACAGGTGCCAAACTTCTCGTCGTTCGTGGTGGAACCAACGAAGATGTCACGGGCAGTCTCGGCCACCCAGAACTTGATCGAGTAGTGGCGCGTGACACCGCTGGTGAACTTGAAGCGGGTCGAACTGGTGTGCGCCACTACGGGCCCGAAGGCCAAGCCACTCCAGAAGATTTAATTGACACTCCGACGGTGTCAGTGTTCATTGAAAGTTTCTCACCAGCACCACAAATGTGGATCTTCGGCGCCGTCGATTTCACTGCCGCTCTTGGTCGTGTAGCCAAAGTTCTCGGCTACCGCGTGCTCGTGCTCGACGCGCGCGAAATCTTCGCCACAAAACGCCGCTTCCCAATGGCAGATGAAGTGATCGTCACCTGGCCAACTCCGATGTTTGAACGTAGCGGACACACCCTTGGTCCACGTGATGCTGTCTGCATTCTGACCCATGATCCGAAGTTTGATATCCCAGCGATTCAAGGTGCCTTAGCAACATCGGTGGGCTATATCGGCGTGATGGGAAGTCGCAAAACACACGACAAGCGACTTGCGCGTTTAGCCGATATTGGAGTGAGCGCACCTGAAGTTTTGCAGCGCATCATGTCTCCGATCGGTCTTGACCTTGGTGGGCGCACACCCGAAGAGACAGCAATTGCTATCTGCGCCGAGATCATTTCTTTGCGCACGGGTCATAGCGCTACAAGTCTGAAACATACTGACGGGTCAATCCACTCCTGAGGGTGACTCAACAAGCGTGTGAAATTTACACCGACCACAAATGATGGTCGGCGTGATTCATTGAATCGGGCCCGTCGACTGTTGCCACAACAATGTCTTCGAGTCGCATACCCCACTTACCTGGCATGTAGATACCGGGCTCAATACTGAATGCATGACCCGCTTCTAACGCTAGAGAGTTACCACTGACGATATACGGGTCTTCATGGGCGTCAAGTCCAATTCCATGACCTGTGCGGTGAATGAAATATTCACCAAATCCAGCAGCAGTAATCACTCGCCGTGCAACAGCGTCAACTTCTTCACAAGGTGTACCGACCGTCGCAGCGCGCACTGCGGCCGCCTCAGCCTCAAACAACACTGCGTAGGCCTCGGCCACCTCACTCGATGGCTCGCCTGTATACACACAACGAGTGATATCACTGCAATAGCCATTCATAGTTCCGCCAAAATCGCAGAGCACGATCTCATTGGGTTGAATGACGCGACTACCAGGATGATGATGGGGACTGGCAGCGTTCTCCCCCGCAGCGACAATGGCGAAGTTCACGACATCATGACCTTGCGCAATGATTCGCGCCGAGAGATCCGCAGATACCTGAGCCTCGGTGCGACCGACTAATGCAATGCGACCTGCTTGTAAATCACCGGCAATTATGTCAACAGCAGAACCCGCCGCGCGCAGGGCTTCGATCTCGGCAGAGTCTTTGCGCATCCGCAGTGAACCAATCACGTCAACTGAACGGCGATACTGCGTGTTAGGCAACAGTGGCATGAGATCAACTAAAAAGCGCGCCCACATTTGATCGCCCACGGCAATGACTCGTGAAGATGGAGCGGCAGAACACACCAATTCGGCGGTGATTGCCACTGGGTCATCGGTTTCATTCCATGGATGCAATGAAAAGACATTCGGCATCGGTTTAACGCGCGGTGCCTCAAGCCGTGGAATCACCATCACCGCATCGCCATTGGCTGGCAGAACCAACATTGTCAAACGCTCAAGAGGCATGGCGTTGTAACCAGTGAGGTACGGCATATCAAGGCCCAGTGACAACAGCGCCACATCCACACCTTGGGCTCGCATCGCTTGACGCGCACGTTCTAAACGCTCCGCAAAAATCTGTTCATCGTTACGCGGTGAAGAAACAATCGAATGTCCACTCATGAAGCCCTCACCTTACCGATTGAGACTGAAACTGAGGCGGAGTCGGCAGCTTGCTTGGCATGGTAACTAGATCTCGTCAAGGGACTTGACTCAACGTGACCGATACCTAAAGCTTCACCAACTTCTTTCCAGCGCGCGAACTCGTCGGGGTGTATCCACCGCGCGACGGGAATGTGATGCGATGTGGGGCGCAGATACTGACCGATTGTCACGATATCGACGCCGATACCTGCCAAGTCGGCGAGAGTGCCATCTACCTCTTGTGTTGTTTCACCCATGCCCAAAACAAGACCAGACTTCACGATCAGACCCGCTGCTTTTGCTTGCGAAAGTACCCCGAGCGAGCGCGCATAACCCGCAGAAGGTCGCACGGCACGCTGTAAGCGCGCCACCGTTTCTATGTTGTGATTAAACACATCGGGTCGCTCATCGAAAAGAATCCGCAACGATGACAGATCGCCCTTGGCATCAGAAACCAATGTTTCAATGCGAGTCTGCGGACAACGCTGACGAATAGCGCTGACACATTGGGCAACATGCGCGAAACCACCATCGCTGAGATCATCGCGGGCGACCATGGTGAGAACAGCGTGGGTCAATCCCATGCGTTCAACCGCCGTCGCCACACGTTCAGGTTCATCGGAAGCGGGAGGTTCGGGTTTGCGTGTATCAATCAGGCAAAATCCGCATGCTCGAGTGCAACGCTCACCAAGAACCATGAAAGTTGCTGTGCCATCTTTCCAACATTCAGAAAGGTTGGGACACCCTGCCTCTTCACAGACCGTCACGAGTTGTAAATCTTTGAGAGTTCGTTTGATCTGCAAAACCTCCGGACCAATCTGCACTTTGGGGCGCAACCATTCGGGCTTGCGATCAGTGACATTTAATCCACCATCCACACCCGCATCAGAAAGACGGCCGAGCATGCGAACAGGTTCACCTGGTCCCTCACCACGCGAGAAACGGGAGAGGTCTTCGGGGCGGTGCAACCACGCCACATCTTGTCGCTCAGATATTCCGTGGCCCCACTGTTGAGCCGCCAATCTGGCAATCACATTGACAAGATCCTCCATGGAGACATTGAAGCCCTCTTCGCGTAACGATGTCACGGGGTATTCCGCTACGCCACAGGGCACAATATGTTTGCGCATATACGTCATGTCGGGATCAACATTGATCGCAAAACCATGCATCGTGCGACCATGGGCTAAGCGAACTCCAATCGCGCTGATCTTGCGACAGCGATCAGTATTGGCGTCAAGCCAAACACCGGCATATCCCTGAAGCCTCCCGGCATTCGGGACTCCGATCTCACTCAAGGCATCAATCACCAGTTGTTCCACTCCACACACATGAGCGGATGCACCGAGTCGATTGTCGAGACTCAAAATCGGATAACCCACCAACTGCCCAGGCCCGTGATACGTCACGTCACCACCGCGCTTCACAGCGACAAAGTCAGCACCAACTTCTGCTGGTACGCACTTCAGATTTTTGTCGAGTTCGGATCGCGGACCATAAGTGAAAACATGGGGATGTTCCATTAACAGCAGATGCTGTTCGTGACCATGCTCAAACAGAGAATTTTGTAGTGCCAAGGCTTCGCTATAGGCGACTCTGCCAATCCAGCGAACGCGCAACATGATCTAAAACTCGCTCGACCAATCGCGTGTCTCAAGGATCTCTTTGATGCGACTCAAAAAGCCAGCGGCATAAGCCCCATCAAATGCCCGATGGTCCCAACTCATCGCCAAGTTTCCAACGGGATGAATGGCAATACTTTCTCCACCATCAGAATTGACCACGACTGGCTTACGCACGATTGCATCGGTAGACAAAATCGCTAACTGCGGTTGATTGATGATGGGCATAGTAAGAACGGAGCCCGCTGAGCCGTTATTCGAGATGGTAAAGGTCCCACCTTGAATTTCGTCAGGAGTAATTTTGCGAGTTTTGGCGCGCACAGCCAAGTCGCTGATCTCGCGAGCAATGGCCCGCAGTCGCTTGCCTTCTGCGCTACGGACAACTGGGACCAAAAGTCCTTGACCGTTGACATCCACGGCAATGCCGAGATCGACATATCGATGAACGATCAGATCGGTTCCTGAGATACTGGCATTCATATGTGGAAAGTCTCCGATGGCGTCAACCACGGCACGCGAAATGAACGGCAAATAGGTCAGGCTGAAACCTTCCGCCTCCTTGAATTCATCCTTCAGTCTGAGGCGAGTGGCGTCAACATTGGAATAGTCCACTTCCACCATGCTCAAAGCATGTGGGCTCACTGTCTG
>CAMAYS010000034.1:0-18318 GCA_945862545.1 Bifidobacterium breve
GCCTTCAAAATTCTTGGCGACGACAAGACTGCACTCATCGAGCGACTCCCCTCACTCATCAATGCCGCATCGCACATGAACGCAGACGATTTTGACCGTCACGCCAAAGATGCAGCGAAGGCCCTCGTGTCCGATGGTGGACTCAGCCGACTCGAACAGCAACGCCGCGAGACCCACTTCAAGATGTGGAATGATCTCGATGGCAACTTGCAGGTTCGTGGGCAGTTCGACCCCGAACGCGGTGCCATCTTCCAAAACCTCGTCAGCCAACGTGTTGAAGCGATGTTCCACAGCGGAGACCTCAACATCCGCATCGACGTCGCACCGGGCATTGGACCCAATCACCATCGCAATGCCCTCGCTTTACTTGAACTCATTCGCGGCGCTGGCGCATCGGTCATTACTAGTGATCGTCCAGTGCGGGCCGAACTCGTCGTGCACGTCGACCTTGAAACATTGCAAAACAGAATCCGCTCCCACGAGACCAACACACACGGCGCACCCGGAGTATGTCGAACCTCATTTGGCGGCGAGTTACCGATCGAGACGATGCGCCGTATCGCATGTGATGCCGACATCATCCCCGTCGTACTTGACGGACGATCGGTTCCTCTCGATGTGGGACGGGCAAAACGACTCGCCACCGCCCACCAACGCCGAGCGCTGGAATCCGCTCACGAAACGTGTGCGATCGAAGCTTGCCTCGTGGCATATCACCATTGCTCAATTCACCACATTGAGTACTGGGAGAACGGCGGGTCAACAGATCTCAATAACATGATTCCGTTATGTAGCAAGCACCATCACAAAGCTCACGAAGGCGGATGGAAACTCAGCCTCAATCCCGACACCCGAGAACTCACAGTGGATTACCCATGAGACCAGTGACAAGTTCTTCCCCAGCAGTTTCATATCTCCGACTCCACCTAGTGAGTCACCAGAAATCAGTGGTAAAACTCGTTTATGGCATTGCGCACAAAATTATTACTCAACACGTTGGCCATCTCGCTTCTGAGCGCATGTGCGTCTGATGCGGCTACAACAACAACGACCATGACAGCCACAGTGGCACCGACGACGACACCACCAACAACGATCGCGCCGACGACGACTATGACACCAACAACAAGCGTCCTATTCGACTTCAGCGACCCATCATCAGCAACGGGTTGGTTCAACCAGAACGACACCGTCATGGGAGGCGTGTCCGATAGTGCCAGCGCCTGGGTCGATGGACATCTGGTTTTTTCCGGCAACTTGTCCTTGGATAACAACGGCGGATTCACATCCACCTTTGGGCCAATCAATGAGCAACTGCCGGCACTGATGTCTGGGGCCAACGCAATCGTCGTGACAGCACGCGGCGACGGCCAGACCTACCTCATGCAGATCCGCAACAATGACAACACGCGCTACATCCAACGCTTTACTACGGTTGCCGACAGCGAGCAGTCGTACATCTTGCCCATCGCCGATTTCGTGTCCGTTGACTGGCGACTCTCCCCCATCGCCGGAGCCGCTCTGATGGACATCGCCAATGTCGTGCAGATCGGCTTTTACCTTCTGGACAAACAAGTCGGCCCTTTTGAGATTGCGATCTCATCGATAAGCGCTGACTCCGTCTAGCCCACGACCCGGCCAGATAGTCCACGACCCGGCCAGATAGTCCACGACCCATCCACATCGCTCAAGACCCAGCCACATCAAGAACCGCCCCGAAAACTCTGCGGACATGGAGATTGCTGCGACCTGCGCCTAAAGTTGTGACATGTCCAATAACAGCACGCCCCAAAGTTCACAACAACACAACATGGTCGAAGGTCGAGTCTGCATTGTGACCGGAGCAGGTCGTGGCATCGGTCGCGAATACGCCCTGATGCTCGGCGCCCATGGCGGTCTGGTGGTCGTCAATGACCTCGGTGCTTCACGAGATGGCAGCGGAGGCGACGCTGGTCCCGCCCAAGACGTAGCCAACGAAATTAAAGCAGCCGGCGGTCAGGCTGCTGCCAATACTGATGACATCAGTTCTTTCGCTGGTGCCAAAAATATCGTCGATCAGGCCATTGATACTTTCGGCGGGCTTGATGTAGTCGTCAACAACGCAGGCATCCTGCGCGACCGCATGCTCTTTTCCATGTCTGAAGAAGAATGGGACTCCGTCATCAAGGTCCATCTCAAGGGCACCTTCGGCACAAGTCGATTCGCCGCCGAATACTGGCGCAACCGTTCCAAAGACGGCAAGACCAACGATGCCCGAATCATCAACACATCGTCGGTTGCTGGCCTCTACGCCAACCCCGGCCAAGCCAACTACGGAGCCGCCAAAGCCGGCATCGCCACCTTCACGCAGATCGCCGCCCAGGAACTCAGCCGTTACGGTGTGACTGCCAATGCCATCGCACCTGGCGCACTTACCCGTCTCACTGAAGACCTCAACTTGCCCGACGAGATGTTGGCCAAATTTGATCCGCGCTGGGTTGCTCCCATCGTCACCTGGTTGGCTTCACCGCTGTCAAAAGATGTCACTGGCCATGTCATCGAATCCAACGGCATGTTTTTGGCCATTGCCGAAAGTTGGCAGCGTGGCCCAACGCTCAACACTCCTCCCGCCGAGGCCGAAGATGTGGATGCCGCCATTCGTCCACTGCTCGCCGCCACTCGGGCGCGCACAACCATGGCCGACATCAACTAAATCTTGTGACTTCGCTTCTTGTTATCTGCACGGGTAACGCTGCCCGCTCAGTCATGGCCGGAGCGATCATCAACGCCCGGCGTCCAGAACTCAATGTTGTGACAGCGGGAACCTTAAGCGTGAACGGGCAGCCGATCAGTTTTCGTACCCGCGAGGCTTTGAAACACATCGGTCTAGAAGCACAACGGCATCGCAGTCAACAGATCGAACACCATCATGTTCAAACCGCCGACCTGATTATTGCCTTAGCACCCGAACATGTGGAATGGATCCGACGCAACTTCCCGGAAGTTGCGCATCGGACTGCAACTCTCAAGAGACTGTCTCGAGATCTGAGCCATGAAGGCGACCTCGCTCAACGGCTCGATGCCCTTGATCTTGAAAACGCGACCTTAGTGCCATGGGAGGAAGTCATTGATCCCGGCGGTGGCGAGGTGCAGGAATTCATCAACTGTGCCAGTGAGGTGCTTCGTCTGTGCGACGAACTTTGCTCGCGACTGTGATCACTCGATCACCCGTACCGCACCAGCATTGATCATTGCGCGAATCTCGTGGTCGCTGAAGCCCGCTTCGGTCAGCACCTCACGGGTGTGCTCGCCCAACTTAGGAGCTAATGAACGCTGAGCCCCCGGAGTCCCAAGGAAGTCCACCGGCGAGGCGATCATCTGCGTTGTGCCATCTCCGTTGGGAACATCCACCAATCCTCCGGCGTGACGCAGTTGCTCGTCGGACAAGATCTCATCGGCCGAGTGAATCGGCGACCAAAACATATTTGGTTCGTCCGCAAAGAGTCGCTCCCATTCATCCATCGTGCGCTCGGCAAAAGACACATCTAAAATCTGTCGCAACTCCTCAAAGTTGATAGCGCGATGACGAATGCTGTTGAAACGCGGATCGTCAATGAGTTCGGGTTTGCCCACCACTCGTGCCAACGGCGCCCAGTGACGATCGCCCTCCACGCCCACCACGAAGAACCACTTGCCATCCGATGATTGGTAGGTGTTCACCGACGGGTTACGGGCTTCAAATCGGTTATTGATCGGCGGGTGACGACCCCAACTGAGCACCATGTTCAGGTCGAATCCAATGGTGTAGACACCCTGGCGCAACAGCGACGAGGTAACCATCTGACCCTTGCCCGTGCGTTCACGACTGAACAGCGCCGCCGAGATGGCGCCGGCGAATGTGACGCCCGTGCTGTGATCACCCATGCCTCCGCGCAGCGTGGGAATGGTGTTGCCTGGTGGCGTCATCATGTGCGCCATGCCGGTGCGAGCCCAGAACGCCGAGATGTCAAAGCCCGGCCGATCGGCGTCGGGACCGGTGAGTCCATAGCCGGTAATCAACCCGTAAATGAGTTGCGGGTTACGCGGCCCCAACGTGGCGTAATCGAAACCCGAACGTTGCAAAGCGGCAGCGCGCACATTTGTGACGAACACGTCAGCCTCGTCAATCAGACGATACGCAGCGTCACGACCAGCATCGGTGGTGATATCAATCGCAATGCCGCGCTTGTTGCGGTTGTCCAACTCGAAGACCGGGTTATCGGGAGGGTTACCACCGTACATGAACTGGAACGAACGGGCCGGGTCACCCGACATCGGTTCAATCTTCACCACGTCGGCACCCCAGTCCGCCATCACTCCGGCTGCGGCAGGTCCCGCCACCCACACGCCCAGTTCAACGACTTTGACTCCCTCAAGCGGACCGGGCATGTTGCGAACCCTACTTCTTGAAAATCGCTCGCAGCGTGTCGTATTGATTCAGCGAATCCACATGATCACCAAAAACACCGAAGTTAAAACTGTTGATGTACTTGCCCGAGGTGATGATGTCGGCGGGCAGCCACAACGGCGCCGGAAAAATCCGTGCCTCTCACGCTCCAGCGCGAGCGGGCTCGCAGACTCGGGTGGAGATGAGGAGAATTGAACTCCTGGCCTCTACGATGCGAACGTAGCGCTCTGCCAACTGAGCTACACCCCCGAAGGTGACACAACCCTAGCGAGAAATGAGACTCTCTAGTTAGGCGGCGCGAACCCAATCACGACGGTTAGACCGTTGTGAATTTGGATACTGACGCATCTGAGAGAGCTTGTAGCAATAGCCAGCCAAAGACATGGCACTCAAGACGAAGGTGTAGATGAAGAAATCGCTCTTCGTGGTGAAGGCGATGAAGGCTGACCCCATGGTGACAAGCCCCAAAGAAACTAAAACATTTTGTCGACGCTGACGCAACATGGATTGACGACTGAGGCGATGACGATCAGAAGTGGCGTAACCATGCTGGACCCGCTGACCCCGCTGAGCGATGCCGGGCGAAGGAGCCAAAGGTCGCGACATTGAACGCATTGGCGAACCATGGCGCAGAGAATCGGATCGCTGCAGGGTGTTTAACTGACGACGGAAGTCCATCACGGACGAGCCAGGACGGCTATCTTGACGGCCACGCAATAACGGCGGTACGAGAACTGCACCCCAAGCGGCGACGATGATTAGCAAAATGATCTTGCCCATGTCATTGTCCTCCCCTCTGTTTCCTTGCTTGCGCTGAACACAAACGATTTGATTGACCACACGACCTGTAAAACCTTGAACACCGAAGTGTTCTCGACTCTCTAGGCAATCCGCTTCATTACAGTTTTACAACATTTGTGACGGACGGAGCAACATTTGAGGAGATTTCTGATAATTTTAGTGACCGTGGGCACATGGTCCGCAGGGGTGTCAGGGTCAGAGTTACTGTCTCAAAGCGCCAAACCAGGTCCTCAAACCTCTCGACGATAGGGACCCGACTTCCCGCCTGTTTTCTCCCACAGCGCGATTTCCCCAATAACCATTGACTTATCGATGGCTTTGCACATGTCGTAGATCGTTAAAGCCGCCGCCGAACAGGCGTGCAGAGCTTCCATTTCGACTCCAGTTGGACCCAGGACCTCGACTTCTGCCTGAATTGCTACATGATCTGAGCAAACCTCAAAGTTCACCGAAATACTGCTGAGCATTAACGGGTGACACAGCGGGATGATGTCCGAAGTTTTCTTCGCTGCCTGAATACCGGCGATGCGGGCCACCCCGAGGACATCACCCTTCTTCAGACTCTGGGCGGAGATGGCATCTGCCGTCGTCGGAGCCATAAAAATCTTCCCTCGGGCCACGGCACGCCGATGAGTCGAGTCTTTGGGACCCACATCCACCATCCGTGCCTCACCGTTCTGATCAAGATGGGTGAAGCCGAGTTGGTTTTTCGGATCGTTGATTTGATCACTCACATCCTTGAGCGTATCTCGCTCACACGGCCAGCGAGTCGGGAGTCACGCCGGCCCGATACCTCAAAAGCATCTCGCTCGCGCCACGATCAAGGTGTGAGATTGGACAAAAGGTGAAGGTGATGACCCAGCAATGGCGGGATCTACTCTTCGCCCACTGGTCCTACGAGCCAGATGTCGTGCAGCGCTTGCTTCCCGATGGGGTAGAACTTGACACTTTTGAAGGACGCGCCTACGTGGCCTTAGTCCCCTTCAATATGCGTCATTTGCGTGTGCGCTATCTTCCCCCGATCCCGACAACTGCCAACTTCGCCGAAATCAATGTCCGCACCTATGTGATTTCTCAAGGCCGTCCAGCAGTCTGGTTCTTCTCCCTTGATACTCCGCAGTTGTTGCCAACGGCCGTGGCACGCACTGCGTTCAAACTCCCCTACTGCTATGCCAAGGCAGCGGTGAATTTGTCAGGCACTGGTCCAGGTGCTGTGCTCACAAGTTCTGTTGAACGGCGCTGGCCGACACAAGGTAAATCGTCCATTGCGGTACGCGTTGGCCAACCTTTGACCCCTGGACCGTTGGAAGACTTTCTTACCGCGCGGTGGGGTTTGGTGTCGGCTTCTCGGGGCAACAAGTTGTGGTACGGCCCCGTTGAACATGAGCCATGGCCGTTACACAGCGCTGAGTTATTGCACTTGGACGACAACCTAGTCACCGCCGCTGGATTACCTGCTCCGATTGGCGAGCCGCATCTGATGTTCAGTCCAGGAGTGAGCACCACGATTTACTCGCTGCAAAGACTGAACCGAGCGATGGCCTAGCCGCCAAGATGAGGCTGGTGCGAAATTCGCCGCCACACCTCACGTCATCTATAAAGAGGTCACTTAGTATTTTGAAGTCCTAGCGACCCCGCCATGACAACGACCAGACGTATTTTCCAAGAGCCATGATCTTGCACGAGCAAGTAGCAGCCATCTCCAGTGGAATGTTCGGTGTCATCACTCTTAAAGCGAGTGAGTGTTACTCGAATCAATACAGATGAGTTGTCATCCATCACAGTTTCCAGTGAGTCCAATTCCGTTCGCACCCAGCCAGTTGCTCGCAGATCGTCAAAATTGAGGTGTTCGGCATATTTAGAGAAAATTCTGACCTCGCCACCCACCAAATATGCAGCGGGTGACGTAAAGACTGCGTCAATACCGGCATAATTTTCGCGATTAAATTCATTCATAAACTGAATGATGGTTTCTTTAGGGCTCGAGAGTGAACTCATGTTCAGAAACTCTAAACCACATTTCGGGCCAGCCTCACCAAGACCTCTTAGCCGCCGATTTGAGACATTGAGCGCTTCGGCCGAATGAAGTTCACCTGATTGATTTGGTGCCCAGCCCATTTCGTTCCAACAGCCTTGGCCACCTGCGCTGCCACAGTTGCATCATCAGCGCCTGAACGCATTAAATCACGCAAGTCAAACTCGGTCGTCGAAAACAGGCATGTCCTGAACTGACCATCGGCAGTCAGACGCACCCGATCACAATCACCACAGAAGGGCTTGGTCACGCTTGGGATCACACCCACAGTTCCGACACCGTCGAGATAGCGCCAACGATCCGCAGGTGCGGCGCCACGAGCTGGCACCAATTCAAGAGGATGCACAGCAGCAATACGCTCCACAATTTCATCCTGGCTAACGACCTTGTCGTTCATCCAGTGACCTTCAGCGTCAAGAGGCATGAACTCAATGAAGCGCACCTCAACACCCTGATCGCGTCCGAACTCAGCAAGATCGAGGATCTCATCATCGTTGACACCGCGTTCAATCACTGCATTGATCTTGACACTAGAAAATCCTGCGTGGCGGGCTGCTTCGATACCTGCCAACACTCGCTCTAATTCATCACGACGCGTCATCGTTTCAAACTTTTTCCGATCAAGAGTGTCCAAACTGATATTGATGCGGGAGATACCAGCAAGACGCAACTCATCGACACAATTCACCAAGGTTGCACCATTAGTCGTGATTGCTAGGTCAATGGGCTGGCCTGCCAGTGGCGAGGCCGAATCGGCGGGTACGACGAGGGCCGCCAACTTACTCACTAAGACTGGTAAGTGAGCCCGCATCGTGGGTTCACCGCCGGTGAGACGAATACCGTCAACTCCGTAGTGTTCAACAACGATTCGTGCGAGACGTTCAATTTCTTCAAAACTCAGGACATCAGCCTTTGGCAACCACACCATGCCTTCAGCCGGCATGCAGTAAGTGCAGCGAAAGTTACAGCGGTCAGTCACCGAAATTCGCAGATCGCGAATCGTGCGCCCATACGGATCAACAAGATCTCGTACGACTGGCGTGGCGCTCATGTTCTTAGGATACGAGAAAAATGGTCGGTACCTCGCCCCCAACCGCTACACCATCACCATTGGGAACAATTGCTAAGGCATTTGCCAAGGCGCTAGCAGCCAACTGGTGACTGCCCTGAGAGCGAACTGAGTCAATATGCAGGCGTCCATCGTCTTTGAATTGGGCGATGACTCTTTGATAGTGCACTTTGCCGTCAGGCGAACGGGGCAATGAACTGTCGGCGATCGCCAAGATCCTGGCGCGGTCCCAGGCCGCAGGCGCATGCCCAGCCATCATTCGCAAAGTTGGACGAGCCAACAGTTCAAAACTCACGAGAGAACTCACTGGATTGCCCGGTAAACCAAAAACTGGAATCTCGCGTCCTGTCGTGGACTTCAGCAAACCGAAGGCAAAAGGCTTAGCGGGTTTTATTGCCAACTGCATCCAACGCATCTCGGCAATCCGCGAGAGCACACTTTTGACAACGTCATAGTCGCCCATACTCACGCCACCACTTGTAACGATGGCATCACACTCTTCGGCAGCTTGACGCAAAACACGCTCAAGGACTTCTTCGTCGTCAACAACTATGCCGTAATCAACGGCTAGCGCTCCAGCAGCGTTGACCATACCCAACAACATCGTGCGATTGCTCTCACGAATCTGACCTGGCGCTAAAACCGAACCATCATCAATCAGTTCATCCCCCGTTGACAGCACGCAGACGCGCACTGCGGGGAACACCAGTGGCTGACGACAATTGATACTGGCCAAGACCCCAGCCACTGATGGGCAAATTTCAGTGCGCGCATGAAACACCATGTCACCACTGTGCACATCGTCGCCCACGCCACGAATGGCATCACCAGTACGAGCAGCGCGAAAGATCTTCACTATTTGGCTGCCATCAAAAAGTTTTCGCTGACCGGTAAATTCCGTGTCCTCAACCATCACCACGCAATCAGCACCAGTTGGCATTGGTGCTCCCGTCATGATTCGAATTGCTTGTCCCGCACCGAGAGCGACGAGTGGCGCTGCGCCAGCGGCTACCTCACCAACGACGCCAAGTGACACTGGAGCGTCCTTGCTCGCAACCTCAACATCGCAGGCCCGCACGGCGTAGCCGTCGACAGCGGAATTGGAAAATGGCGGCACATCTTCAGCGGACATGACATCTTGCGCCAAGACATAACCAGTAGCCCGAGCCAGATCGATGCGTAGAGGTTCACCGACTGAGCATGAGCCCAGAACGAACTCACGGGCCTCCTCAATAGAGATCAAAGGTTTCACAGCATCAGGCGACACGAATCAAACGGTACAACACGCGGTCAATGGCGGAGTGGGTGAAGTTCACATCTGCTGGCACACTCTTGTGATGAGTAGCGATGCCGGACATGTGCAAGACATTCCTCCCCATGGCCTTTCGGCGACCTGGCGCAGTACCGACGGGTTGAGCGTCGAGACTCTCAGCCTGAGTTTTGAGAATGAATCATGGACAGTTGAGGGATTTATCGGCGGAGTTGACGTCCAATATGTGATGCGCTTGTCCGCCACCTGGCAATTACAACAGATGCTGTTATTCCGCGATCTCGATCAACCCGACTTGTGGTTAGCCAATGACGGAGGTGGCAAATGGGGCGAAGTCAACGGTTCACAGATTCGTGAACTTGGAGGATGCCAGGACATTGATGTGCGCGGCAGTTCTTTCACCCGCACCATGGGCATTCGCCGACTAGCAATTGATTTGGGCACAGTGACTCGTGTCGATACCGCCGTCGTCAACCCTGAAACCCTCGGTGTCACTCGGTCAACTTTGAGCTACACCCGCGTTGGAGCTCGTTCATGGTCAATTGATCGCGATGACGATCATGGCAATCACCAGTTTGATGTCGACGAATACGGATTACCGCTCGACATTCCTGGACATTTTCAACGCCTTGACTAAAGGAACATCTAGATCTGTGTTCGCAACCATTCGCGCACTGATTCACCAAATTCAGGGTGTTGCAATCCTGCTTCGATGACAGCCTCAAGCCAACCCATCGGATTCCCGATGTCACGTCGCCCGATGTTGGAGATCACACCACGTAACGGGGTCACGTCTGCCTGCGCCGACAGCGCATCGGTCAGCAATACTTCGCCACCTAGAGCAGGTTCCAAAGAATCCAACAAGTCAAAAATATCGGGAGTTAGCGCGTAGCGCCCAATGATGGCCAGATCGCTCGGAGCATCTGCCACGTTGGGCTTTTCAATGACCTTGGTAAACGGCAAAGACTCAATGCCATCCGCTGTTGATATTGGACCTACCGGGGTCACAATGCCGTAGCGGAATAACTCCGCAGTTGGCATTTGTTTGAGAGCCACGGATCCCACGCCAGTGGATTGCGTCAGCGTGGCCAGATCTTGCAATAAAGATGAATCAGACATCAATTCATCGGGCAACATCACAAAGAAGGCTTCATCTCCAACGGCTTCACGAGCGCAGGCCACTGCGTGCCCCAAACCGCGAGGCTGATCCTGGTACGCGAAAGTAACTCGGACATCTTGGCGATA
This sequence comes from Bifidobacterium breve, assembly GCA_945862545.1. Taxonomy (GTDB): domain Bacteria; phylum Actinomycetota; class Acidimicrobiia; order Acidimicrobiales; family Ilumatobacteraceae; genus Casp-actino8. Next base: position 10,847 of record CAMAYS010000034.1, read on the forward strand.
ACGCCGCAATTGATCAGCCAATACCCCCCGACCCTGTTTTTCAAGGCTTGACTCCACGCCCAGATCGGTAGCGAAATAGTTCTCAATTGCTGGCTTAGCGTGACTCGTGACGATCACGAGATGGTCAACCCCCGCCCCAAGGGCTTCGTCGATGATCAACTGCAGGGCTGGCCGATCAAGAATGGGCAACAATTCCTTCGGTACAGACTTGGTCGCTGGCAACATACGGGTGCCTTGGCCGGCCGCTGGAATAACTGCAGTATGGATCCGTGGGGTGATCGCCATGCTCCGACTCTAGACTTTGGACTTCGGAGACAACCCCCCATGCCTACTTACGTTTACAAATTTACTGATACCGAAGAGACTATTGAAGTCCACCAGGCCTTCACCGAGGACGCTTTGACGCAGTACCCGCATCCTTCTGATGGCACCGTTCGCCCCGTCAAAAAGGTTTTCCAGCCGGTCGGCGTGACCTTCAAGGGTGGCGGCTTTTATAAGACAGACAGTCGTGGTGGTTCGGCTAGTACGACACCAGCGGCGACACCAAGTACCGATTCGGGTTCGTCGACCTCTGAATCAACTGCTGCTCCTGCGGCGACCCCCGCTGCAACGGCGACCACCGCTGCAACTCCTGCTCCATCTTCGACGCCGTCTACCTCAAAGACCCCGTGACCCCAAGTAATTCGTTATCGCCACGCTGAGGCAGCGATGACGACCACAGCCACACCAGCGGCGAGGCGATAGATCACGAAGGCGTTGAATGTTTGAGTTTTAATCAAACGCAATAAGCCTGCAACTGCCAGCCAGCCCGATAATCCTGCGGTCACAATTCCGATCAGCATCGGCATTGCGAGACCCTCCGGGACCCCGTCTTTGAATAACTTCGTTAACTTCACGAGTACTGCTCCAGCAGTGACAGGAATACTCAAGAGAAATGAAAAACGCACGGCTGAGTCGCGATCAAAACCTAACAATCGCGCCGCTGAGATACTGATTCCTGAACGCGAGGTTCCAGGGTTGAGTGCCAAAACTTGCGCCACTCCAATGAGGCCTGCGTCGCGTCGCGACATTTGAGAAAAGTCTCGCTCTCCAGGGCGTCGATCCGCCCATGCCAAGACCAGCGCAAAAACCATGAGCGAAACACCAATGATGACTGGCTTACCCAAGTTTTCATCCACCCAGTTTCCAAAGACCGCACCGAATAATGCAGCGGGAATACTGGCCACAACCAACAACCATGCCAAGCGACCCTCGGGAGTACTGGGGCGTTGGCGTTGAAAAACCATTCGTAGACCGTCTTGGATGTACTTCGCAAGATCCTTGCGAAAATAGCCCGCAACGGCGATCAAAGTTCCGAGGTGCAGAGCAACGTCAAAGGCTTTTTCTACTGAAACATCAGAGAAATCGTTCCAACCCATGATCCATGGAACGAGTAACAAGTGACCACTTGATGAGACTGGCAAAAACTCCGTGAGTCCCTGAACGAGTCCAAGAACTATGGCGTGAAGAATTGGCATGAATACTGTTTAGTTCCTCAGGCGCCACTCATGGTGACGTCATGAATCACCAATGACACACCTGTAGCACTCATCGGCAACCATTCTAGGTCTCCCCCGACTTCAGCAATGTCCAACAACATTCTTTGCAATGTTGAGGCAATGGTGAACTCGCGCACAGGCGCACCCAACGTTCCATTCTTGATCAACAGACCAGCGGCCCCAGTACTGAAGTCGCCTGATACAGAGTTCACACCCGAGTGCAAACCCTGCACCTGCTGAATCAAAATACCATCATCGATGCCAGTCACAATCTCCGCTTGACTGCGCGTGCCGGGCAGGATCTGTAATGCCAAACACCCAGCACCTGAACCACCACGACTTCCGTTTCCGGTAGTTGGCAGACCCATGCGACGAGCGGAATAAGAACTCTGCACAAACTTAGATAACACGCCGTCTTGAATCAGCACATTGCGTCGCGCCGCCAGTCCTTCACCATCAATATCGGTGGCTGTGTAGGCAAGCGGATTCGTTGGATCATCAACGAGAGTGAGTAGCGAACTAGCCACTGTTTCTCCCATGCGTTGTGCAAATAAACTGCGCCCCTTGACAACACTCTCGCCGTTCAAGGTTCCGCCAATAATGCTTAAGAATTGAGCCGTCACAAATGGGTCGAGGACAACCGTGACACGGCGACTGTCTGGTTTGGTTGCTCCGAGCAACCGCGTCGCACGATCGACAGCCTCGCGAGCAGCACGCTCAACATCTAGTTCGTCCACATTGCGACCCACAGCGAAACCAAAACCTGTTTGCGTTTCGTTACCGTCATCAGCCAAGGTTCCGACGCTGAGATAGCAACCATTTTCCCGACCAGCAACACGGATCCCAGTTGTCGTTGCTACTGCTGCTTCGCCAGCAGCATCGGAATAATTCGAATCATCAACGCGAATACGCGAATCGCCTGCGAGTGTCAACTTCTCCAGCAATTTTGCTAATTCAATCTTGCGTTGCGTCGTCGTGCGTTCCAAAGAATCGTTCCACAGACTTTGCGGCACAACCGCCACCCCATCAGGTTCAGCAAGTCCTGCCCATTCATCAGGTTCGCCATAACCTAAATTGTCGCGCGCCTCAGCGAGGACTTCGGCAATTTCTGAGGCATCTAAAGTACCGCAGGAAGAAGTTCCAGTTCGCCCATCGCGAATCACGCGAATGCCAATGCTTTCACTTTGTGCCGAAACAAAATGCTCAACTTCGCCTTCATAAACACGGATCTCCGTTGAGAGACCACGACTGACATACGCCTCAACTTGTTCTCCTGGCGCAGCCATCGCCACAACTCGTTCGGCAATAACTAATAACTCTGCGCTGCGATCTGGACTACTCATGAAGCAGTTCCACCAATCGTCATTGACTTCACGCGCAATGTGGGTTGGCCATCGCCAACAGGAACTCCTTGCCCATCTTTGCCGCATGTTCCAGGGTTCCCCATGGCAAAGTCATTACCCAAACGATCAATGTCACGCAACACTTGGGGACCATTGCCGATCAGGTTTCCTTCGCGCAAAGGTTCGGTGATCTCACCGTTTTCAATGAGATATGCCTCGGTCATTCCAAAGACAAAATCACCTGTTGCTGTGTTCACACTTCCGCCCCCGAGGTGCGCAACGTAGACGCCATTGGCGGTGTCTTTAATGATGTCGGAAGGGTTTTCTTCACCGTTCAAGACATAGGTGTTGGTCATGCGCACCATCGGCAAATCTTTATAGGACTGTCGTCGACCATTACCGCTTTGTGGGCGACCCTCTTTACGGGCTCGCAAATAATCCCACATGTAGTCCGTCAGGATGCCATTTTCAATCAACACGTTGTATTGCGAAGGATGTCCTTCGTCGTCAATGGCAATGGCTCCCCATTCGTGAGTCATTGTCCCATCATCCACCAAAGTCACCAGCGGTGAGGCCACCAATTCGCCGACCTTGCCGCGATACACACTTGCACCCTTAGCAACTAAATCTGCTTCAAGACCATGTCCACATGCTTCGTGAAATAACACTCCGCCACTTCCCGCTTTGATCACGACAGGTAATGAACCAGAGGGAGCGGGGCGAGCTTTCAATTTTGTCAGCGCCCGACCGGCGGCAGCTCGTGCCACATCTTCAACTTGCACTTTGTCGAATAACTCAAAGCCCATGGTGTGACCCAACGAATCAAAGCCTGTCTGCATTCCAGCATCTCCGTTAGCAACGGCACTCACGCGTAGCAATGTCCGCACGCGTTCGTCGTGAGCCACGAGACCATCGCTGTTGGCAATCACGATTCGTGTACGTCCATCGGAATATCCGGCTGACACTTGCGTGATCGCACCACCTGCGGAGCGCGCTGCGTCGTCAACGCGACGCAACAAGTCAACCTTGGCTGCTTTGCCGATCGTCGACGGATCAATTTTGATTGGGCTGACAATCCGTGCCGCCTGTGTCGTCAAAGCCACCACTTTGATTCCACCGCCACCCTGACGGGCAGCCTCAGCAGCCACACGCGCCGCAGCCATCAGTCCTGCTTCGGACAAATCGGCAGTATGAGCAAAGCCTGTCGTCTCGCCAGCGATCACGCGAATGCCAGCACCACGGTTGCGACCCGTGGACAACTGTTCAATCTTGCCGTCATCCAAACCGACTCCGGTTCCTCGCCAATCAGAAGCAAAAACTTCGGCGAAATCAGCGCCCGTACGAAGTCCTTCGGCCAAAACTCTCTCAAGAATGTCGTTGTCAATCACCCTCTGAGCCTAGCGAGAAGGCTCCATGACTGGCTCAGATCGACGCAGTCGACTAACACCAAAAGTCGCCAACCCACAACACACCCCAGCGATGAGAAACGACGAGCGATACGAACCGGTGGCATCACGCAACGCCCCCGCTCCCCAAGCAGCCACAGCCGCTCCAGTTTGGTGACCAGCAAAGACCCAGCCATACACCAATGGTCCGCGTTGCACGCCAAACCGTTCAACACAGATGGCCACTGTCGGTGGAACAGTTGCCACCCAGTCCAGGCCGTAGAACACCATGAAGCCAATCAAGCCCATGCCACGGGTGCCGAGAACGGGATCCAAGAACAACAGACTGAGACCGCGAAAGGCGTAATAGACCATCAAAAGTTTGGCGGGGTCAATTCGATCAGTGAGCCAACCCGAGGCAATCGTGCCGACAACATCGAAGACACCAATGAGTGCCAGGTAACTCGCGGCCTGTGTTGCAGTCACTGAATGGTCGTGGGCAGCAGCCAAAAAATGCGTTTGAATCAGCCCATTGGTTGACAAACCACAGACGAAGAAACTCCCCCATAACAACCAAAACACGCCACTGCGCTTCGCCGCCGTGAATGCCAAAAAGGCTGCTCGAATTGGACGGTCAGAAGTCTCTGGAAGCACATAATCGTGCTCGGCCCCGTACGGCAAAAGCCCGACGTCGGAAGGGTAATTGCGCAACAGCAGAGCCACAAACGGAATGACCGCTAATGCCGACAGAGCGATCGTCACCCCAACCCAACGCCAACCGTAATGATCGGCCAGTCGACTGAGGACGGGTAGAAATATCAATTGACCACTAGCACCCGCTGCTGTCAATCCCCCAACCACCAGACCACGATTTTTGACAAACCAACGCGTAGCCACAGTGGATGCAAAAACCGTCGCCAAACATCCTGAGCCCGTACCGACGACACCTCCCCACAAAAGATACAAATGCCATGTCGTGGAAATCTGAGTGGTCAAGAGGGCCCCGATTGAAATCACCGATAGAGCCCAAATCGTGATCCGTCGGAGGCCATATTTCATTTGCAAAGCCGCCGCGAAAGGTCCGATAAAGCCATACAACAAAACGTTGATGCTGACCGCTGTCCCGATCGTGCCACGTCCCCAGCCAAACTCTTTCTTCAGCGGATCAATCAAGATTGCTGGCGTTGACCTGAAGCCGGCAGCCCCCAAAAGAGTCAGAAATGCCACGCCAAAGACCCACCAATGATAGTTCTTTTTCACTGATTGAGGAATCGCCACTGGCGAAGGTTAGATCACGGGCCACACAATGCCTAGATTGTTTATATGAGTGAGCAAGTGCCGACGCTGGCCGAACGCCAACATCGCACCTACTGGTGGAAAGAAATGCTCATCATGGGTGGCTTCTACTTGATCTATTCATGGAGTCGCAACCTCTTCGGGTCGGCACACATATCTTTAGAAACTGGCGACCGACCGGTGCGTGCCTTTCACAATGCCGAACGCGTCATTCAGTTCGAGCGTGCGATCGGTCTGTTTCATGAAGAGTCGGTACAGGATTGGTTCCTGAAATTTCGCGGTTTCATTCGTTTTTGGAATACGTATTACGGGACTGCTCATTTCCTTGTGACCTTCAGCGTATTTTGGATTTTATTCGTCAAACGCAAAGATGTGTTTCCACAATGGCGCAACACCTTGGCCATTACTACCGCTATTGGCATTGTGGGATTCTCGATGTTCCCGCTCATGCCCCCACGCCTGTTAGATACACCGTGTCCGAGTGCGGGCGGATTCGGCGGGGCTTGTATCCAAAGTTCATATCGTGACGAGGGCCCCGACGGGATCGCCCAAACCGCTGATGATGGAACATTCGGCTTTGTTGACACTCTGCCGGAATACGGCGGAGCATTATGGACATTTGAGTCCAAGGCCATGAAATCTATTTCCAATCAGTACGCGGCAATGCCGAGTATGCACATTGGCTGGAGCAGTTGGTGTGCCTTCGCCGTCTGGCCGCTGATGAGACGGCGCTGGGCAAAGATTGCCGTTTTGCTATACCCAGCAGCCACCTTGTTTTGCATTGTCGTGACCGCCAACCACTATTGGATCGACGGCGTGGGAGGGCAATTGGCTTTGGCCGTCGGGGCTTGGCTGGGCTGGGACCTGCATAAGCGCAATCAACGTCGCCTTGATCGGTTGCACCAGGTAAAACTTGACCAAACCACAATAAATGAGTCGACTTGACCCCTGTCACGACTTTCTCACAGGCTTAATTCTGCGACGTGAACACTCAGAGATAGCGTAAACATCTGTATGACAATTGAGTCCATTAACCAGCCCAGCGACTTACGCCGCTTGTCTTATCTTGAGATTGATGATCTCGCCGGGGAAATCCGTGACTTCATCGTTCAGGCCGTGGCGTCCAATAGTGGACATCTTGGATCAAATCTCGGAGCGGTTGAACTGACCTTGGCGCTGCATCGAGTCTTCGATTCACCCAATGACGCGATTTTGTGGGACACCGGACATCAGGCATACGTTCATAAAATTGTGACTGGCCGCTCTCAAGGATTCTCTCAACTCCGACAAGCGAATGGACTTTCTGGATATCCGAGTCGTGAGGAAAGTAAACACGACTACATCGAAAATAGTCATGCCTCGACAGTCTTGTCATATGCCTACGGAATGTCTGTTGCACGTGAAGCGGGAGTTGACAAGCACCGCCACATCATCGCCGTGATCGGAGATGGCTCAATGACCGGCGGCATGGCGTATGAAGCGCTCAATAATCTCGGGCACAGCAAACAGCGTGTGATCATCGTGCTCAACGACAACGGTCGTAGTTATGCCCCAACGATTTCTAATCTCACGCAACCATCATCGGTCTTGCAGGTCCCAGAAAAAGACACCTTGCCAGATCGCATTACTGGAAAACTTTCCAGCACTTTGACGCGTATCCGAATGAATCCGGTCTATGTTGCACGTCAACGTAAAATTGAAACGTGGCTCCAAGGGCTACCTGTGGTTGGTCAGCAAGCGGAAAAAGGTATGGATGCCGTCAAAGCCGCTGTGCGCGAATTCCTCCAACCGCCATCGTTTTTTGAAGCTCTCGGCGTGCGCTATATCGGACCGATTGACGGTCACAATGTTCGCGAATTAGAAGTCGCATTACGTAATGCCGAAGATCTTTCCGCTGAAGGTCCCATTGT
>CAMAYS010000035.1:0-18315 GCA_945862545.1 Bifidobacterium breve
CTGAAGGCCCATCTGATCGCCCATCTGCGACCATACGGCTGGATCAAAACCGTTTTCAGTTTCCATCTGCTCGCGTACGGCAGTTTCTGGAGACTTGCTCTCCAAAAACGCGCGGACTGTTTTACGGAGTTCTTCTTGTTCTTCTGAGAATGCAAAGTTCATAGAGCAAATTATGTCCGAACCGCACGTGACTGCTCAAATCGTAGTGTGTACCGTTGTGTACACAAAACCGTTAGGGTGTCCTTATGTCTCAAGCACGACCCCCGATTGGTATCCGTCAGCTCCGAGCCGATGTCGCAGCAGGCGTTCGACGAGCCGGAGCCGGCGAGCACATCGTGATCTCCATTGGTGGACGGCCCATTGCCCAACTCGGCCCGTTAGGCGCCCCAGAGGGACAGGCCCGACTCAGCGACTTGATCGCCCGAGGATTAGTCATCGCTCCACGACGTACCGGCGATTATCGGCCGGCAGCAGCTGTCTCGGTATGGAGCGGAAGTCGGATTGACAAACTACTGCGCGATATCCGATGACAGTTTTTCTCGATTCCTCAGCGCTTTTAAGCGTGGCGATTGAAGGTCGTGGCCGCCAAGTTGTTTTGGATATTTTAGAAAGCGAAGCCGATTGGTGCGCATCCGCTTTGGCAATCACTGAGGCGCTCGCACTGGTCCCGCGCCTCAGTGATGAGAAAATTCTGCAAGATGACGTTGAAGATGCTGTGCGATTGTTGTGGGATCGCATTCACATTGTTCCAGTTGACCAGATGTGTCTCGACCGTGCCGCAATGATCGCTCGAGAACAACCCGTGCACATTAATGACGCGATTCATTTGGCGGCCGCCGATCGATTGCCGCGACCGCTGCAATTTGTCACATTTGATCCCGCTCAAATTCCCGTTGCGTTGTCAATGGGTTACGACGTCATCAGTTCGTGAGTTGGGCGTGCAAAGTGCCAAATATGGCATGTTTTCGCGCCCAACAAGTCAGGCATTAGGAAAGTCGACATTGTCTCGCAGTGCGTTTTGTACTGCGTCAATAATCATCGCAACATCAGCGTAATTCGGATTGCCCGTATTCACCAGTGGAGGCACCAGTCCTATCGATTCGTTAATCGCTGCCCCGCGTCGCACTCGGTCGACGAGTCCGCCGAACTCATCGGTTGACAGCGATGTTCTCACAGTCCAACTAATAATTTCAGTTAAACGTGGGAACTTAGACAAGAGATCAGTGCCCGAGGCCTGCGCCGCGAGCGCTGCGAGAATCTCGCGCTGTCTTCCCATGCGGCTGTAATCACTATCAGCCTTACGGGTACGGGCAAAAGCGATCGCCGTTGTTCCGTCCATGGTGACAACACCAGGCCCAATCGAGCGGGCATTCGGCGTCTTTGAACCTGGCAGTGCTCTCGGTAGCGGAATCTCTTTTGCGAGAGTCATTGTTACTCCACCGAAAGCATCAACGATTGCAGCGAAACCTTGCATATTGATCAACACATAGTCATCAATCGTCATATCCATTGAATAACTCAGTCCAGAAGCTAAAGCCAAAGCCTCGGGTTGCAGATTGCCCTGCGCGTAACTTGCAGCTATTTCTTGATGAGAAAAAACATAAGGGAATACGGCATTGGTCAACTGCGTAAAACCATCCGGAAATTCTTGGGCCATTGCGCTCCCTGGAGGGAACTGAAGTTTGGACAAATTGCGTGGCACCGAAATCATCGCCATTCGCCCAGACTCCTCATGAATGGTGACCAAAATCATTGAGTCCGTGCGTAAGCCCCAACGCCCCGGACCTTCATCGCCGCCAAGTAGCAAGATGGTTTCGAAACCATCATCGCCCTGTGTCAATGACAAAGGATCGGTGCTACCTGAGGAGACAAAGACTTGATCGATCGCGTCTACTAAATCTTGACTTCGTACCACCGACCACATCGCTGGCAGGGCAAGCACAATGACTCCTACACAAGCGACCCAAGAAGCCAACCGGCGTGGCGATCCCTCGTTTCGAGAACGGATCACTTCAACCACGGCAATCACTCGTGTCACTACAAAAAGAACGGCGATAATCTGCACAGATAATAAAATTGTGGTATCCAAAACCAAACTGGTGATGTCCTGGCGACGAATGACGGCAACAGCAATGGCCGCCAGTGGAATCACGAATCCGAGGAGAAGCAAACTCCACGAAAGTATTCGACGACGAAAGAACGACCCCACTCCAGGCGCAACCAAGGCTGCCAAAACAGACCCGGTCGGACCATTGCGACCTTTCCTAGCCTCAACACCGCCTTCCTGCGCTGTTGACGGAGGTTCGCCACCCGATGCTTTGGGCTGACTTGGAGTCGCAAGATCACTGAAGTCAAAACGATCTGGAGGCAGTGACACGACCAACACTCTAAAGCGAATACAGCACTCTTTGCTGTTCACCATCACCAGCAGGGCTGTGTCATGCGAGACTGTCGCCATGCCCAACGCTGGACTGGACACAACCTTGCACTGGTCAGATTCGGCTGTCGAAGTACACAAATTGGTCGTCGGTCCCTACGACAACAACGTGTTCGTGATTCGTTGCCGAGAATCTGGTGATGCGGTGTTAATAGATGCCGCTAACGAACATGAGAAGTTGCTGCAACTCTGCCAACGACTTGGTGTGCGGAGAGTCCTTGAAACTCATGGACACTTTGACCATATTCAAGCCATACCTGCGATGCGGGAGGCTGGCTATCACGTGGCCGTCACCGAACTTGACGCCCCGATGCTCGGCGACATGGGCTACGACGCGTTTTTAGGTCACGACGATGTCATTGAAGTCGGACGCTTGCGCCTACATGCAATTCACAATCCTGGACACACCCCAGGTTCGATTTCATTTCGCGTCGAAAACACTCCGCTCTTGTTCACGGGCGACACTTTATTTCCTGGTGGGCCAGGCAATACCAAACTCAACGGTGGATCATTCGAAACGATCATCAATTCCATTGACAACCTTCTATTGGTTTATCCGCACGACACGATCGTGTTACCTGGACATGGATTAGACACAACGATCGGCGCCGAACGGCCTCATCTGCAGGAGTGGATTCAGCGTGGTTGGTAGCCAACACTTTGGGGGAATGGTTGTTGAGTCTCATCTCACTCAACCTGGCAAAGAAACAGAGTTCGTTGATCAAGATGGTCGACCTACAGCGACCACGCGCCAAGCATTACGAAAAATCCCCTCATTTCGCAATGGATTATCAGTTTTTTTCACCTATGGGCAAACCTTTGTCTTGCTCTACATCGCCTTGCACTTCGGTGCATGGACTTGGCTACCTGTGTTTATTTTGATGGGCCGCGCTCACGCTCAATTCGCATCGCTCATGCATGAGGCAGCGCATCGACTGTTGTTTCGTGATCGACGGCTGAATGATTTTTGTGGTCGCTGGTTGATCGGTTATCCGGCCTTTACCAACACAGATGGCTACCGCCGCGTCCACATGGCGCATCACCGACAAGAGTTTGGCCCCAACGAACCAGACTTTGCTTTATACGCCAACTACCCCATCTCACGCACAAGTTTTCGCCGTAAGTTAGTCCGCGATGCCAGTGGTCGTACCGGGTTTCGTTTGTTACGCGAACAATTACGCGGCATTCATAGTGATGTTGTTGTCGTTCGTCAGACACTGATAAAGATTCTTGTGGTGCAAGCGCTGTTGATCGCTGCGTCAGTGATCAGTGGGTATTGGTGGGCGTACCTCTTGTTCTGGCTCCTGCCCTATCTCACTGTTTGGCGCGTCATCAATCGCCTGCGCTCAATCGCCGAGCACGGTGGACTCACGGCCTCGGAGGATCGCCGAATAACGACACATTCGGTGACCCAAAACTGGCTCGGACGGTTTTTCTTAGTCCCATTCCACATCGGATGGCATCTGGCTCACCATGTCGATGCCGGAGTCCCATTTCGTCATTTACCGCGCTTCCATCGCATGCTGATTGATTCCGGATATATCAATCCTGGCTACGAATATTCCTCCTATCCAAAGATCTGGCGGGCACTTGTCACTGGGCCTAAATAATTTGCACTACGGCGATAGGAGAAATAGGTCGTGGGCTCTAGACTTTGTGTCATGAGCAGTCCCCTGTTTCAGGTCGTTGACCTACATGCCCGCCCCGCCACGGACGATCTCGACACCGTGGTCCCCGCCGACATCTTGAAGGGTCTGAATATCACCGTCAATGCTGGCGAAGTGCACGCCATCATGGGCCCCAACGGTTGCGGCAAAAGTACGCTCGCAAGTTGCCTGCTGGCATCACCTGAATACGAAGTCACCAGTGGTCAGATATTCCTCCATGGCGACGAAATCACCGATTGGCCGACCGATGTGCGCGCCAAGGCCGGTCTCTTCCTTGGCTTCCAATATCCCCAAGAAATCGCTGGTGTCTCCGTTATCCAGTTTTTGCGGCAAGCCCTCAGCGCTCGTAAAGGAATTGACTTATCCATTCTTGAACTTCGCTTGGCGACAATGGATTGGATGAAACGCCTCGGCATGGATTCGTCCTTTGTGGATCGCTATCTCAATGAGGGCTTCTCTGGCGGAGAAAAGAAGCGCAACGAAATTATGCAGATGGCAATTCTCGAACCTGACATCGCAGTTCTAGATGAAACAGATTCAGGTTTGGATATCGATGCGTTGCGCATTGTCGCCAAAGGAATTCGCGCCGTTCGCGCAGACCGACCGACCATGGGTGTCGTCTTGATCACTCACTATCAACGTCTCCTCGATGAACTCGCCCCCGATTATGTACATGTCATGGTTGATGGCCGCATTGTTGTCAGCGGTGGAATGGAAATCGCCGAGAAACTCGAGGTTTCCGGATACGAGTCATTCCGCCCGTGAACACGAACTCGGTCGATTGGGCAGCCGTTAAGGCCGACTTTCCAGTACTTCAACGCATCATTGACGATCAGCGATTGGTGTACCTCGACTCAGCCAATACGTCACAAAAACCTCACGCAGTTATTGACGCAATGGCCGACTTCATGCGCAATGGATACTCTCCGATCAGTCGTAGTGCATATCAATTAGCGGCTGAGGCAACTGACCTTTTTGAAGCCGCCCGCGCCAAGATTCAGAAGTTCATCAACGCACCTCACGTCGAAGAAATCATTTTCACCAAGAACGCCACGGAGGCGCTCAACCTAATTGCCCAAACCTGGGGTCGAGAAAATCTCCATACTGGTGACATCGTCGTCCTTACTCATATGGAACATCACGCCAACATTGTCCCCTGGCAAATGCTGGCAGCAGAACGCAACTTGGAAATCCGCTGGATTCCGTTGACTATTGATGGTCAACTTGACCTCACCAATTTGTCATCATTGCTCACTGGTGCAAAGGTACTTTCCTTCACTGCGATGAGTAATGTGCTCGGCACTCTTACGCCCGTCGCGCAACTCTGCCAAGCCGCACATGCTGCTGGAGCATTAGCCATCGTGGACGCATGTCAATATGTCCCACACAATGTCACCGATGTCCAAGCGTGGGGTGCCGACTTTGCCTGGTTCAGCAGCCACAAGATGGTTGGCCCATCGGGAGTCGGGGTGTTGTGGGGTCGACGTGAACTATTACACGCCATGCCACCATTTTTGGGTGGTGGCAACATGATCGGCGATGTCAGACTCGACGGTTTTACTTGCGCCGAGCTCCCCTCCAAGTTTGAGGCTGGTACTCCAGCGATCGTTGAAGTCATTGGTCTTGGGGCGGCAGTTGACTATCTCAGCAAAATTGGAATGGCAAATGTTCGCCAGCACGAAATGCATCTCACGGACTACGCGTTACGCACTCTTGACGATCGCTACGGTACCGATATTTGCATCCATGGGCCACGCGATATTGCGGTGCGTGGAGCGGTTCTCAGTTTTGCCTTTCGGGGTATCCACCCACATGATCTGAGCCAAGTTCTAGACCAAAAGAATGTGTGTATCAGGGCCGGTCACCACTGCGCCAAACCCCTCATGAAGCTCCTCGGAGCAAATGCCACGGCTCGTGCGAGCTTTTATTTGTATAACGATGAGTCAGATGCCGACGCTCTTGCCGACGCTCTTGACAGTGCCAGCGATATCTTTGGTCTGTAGCCACGAGAGGAAATGACATGCCCGGCTTAGAAGATTTGTACCGTGAAATTATTCTTGATCACTATCGCACCCCACGTAATCGGGGTGAACTAGAAACCCCACCCGCACATATGGCAGAAGGTCATAATCCTTTGTGTGGAGATGAAATCACGATTTATGCCCAAGTTGAAAATGGAGTTCTGACTGACATCAAAGTCTCTGGGCAAGGGTGCAGCATTTCGCAGAGTTCGGCTTCAATGATGAGTCAGGCAGTCAAGGGTAAATCTCTCGCAGAAGTGCAGGCGCTAGTGCACCGCTTCAAAGTCATGATGTCGATTGCCGAAGACCCCGAAGATGGTCCATTGGTTGAGGTCAAACTGGGTGATCTTGAAGCACTCCAAGGCGTCGTCAAGTTTCCGGTACGCATCAAGTGCGCTGTTTTATCATGGAATACCTTGCTTCAAGCTTTGCAAGAGGCCGGCGTCTAACAAACTGTCAGCACAACTGACAGTTTGTGCCATACTGATCGTATGAAAGTCACCCTTCTAGGAACTGGTAGCCCAATCCCCGATGCCAACCGTGCTGGACCGTGCTCATTAGTGCAAGCGGCAGGCCAAAACATCATGATCGACTGCGGACGTGCGGCCATCATGCGTCTTCTCGGCGCTGGAGTTTTGCCCGGCATGGTCAGCACCATCTTGATCACTCACCTACATAGCGATCACATCACCGACCTCAATGATCTTGTGACAACGCGTTGGGTGATGATGCCAGTCAATATTCCACTCAAGGTTGTTGGCCCAGTTGGTACGCGCCAGGTCGTTGACGCCATGTTGCAGATGCTCACGCTCGATCAGGGCTACCGCCATGCTCACCACGATGACCTGCGTGCAAATGGACCGCTCACCGTTGACGTCGTTGAAGTCGGTGCGGGTGAAACTTTGATGGTCGGCGAGGTTTCGGTATCGACGCACGCAACCGATCATCGCCCCGTTGATCCAAGTATCGGCTTTCGTATCGAACACGATGGAAAAGTTGCCGCACTCGCTGGCGACACGATTCCTTGCGCTGGCCTTGATGATTTGTGCCGTAACGCAGATATCTATGTGCAGACGGTGATTCGCGATGACCAGGTTAAGCAAATCGCCACGCTGTTACCTAATAGTCAACGTTTCCTTGACATTTTGGATTATCACAGCACCGTGGCCCAAGCCGGAGAAACCGCCCAACGCAACAATGTCAAAAATCTGATGCTCACGCATTGCGTGCCAGCAGTGCAGCCTGGTCAAGAAGACGAATGGATCGGCCTGGCAGCCGCACACTTTTCTGGAACCATTATTCTTGGTCCCGATCTCACCTCATGTGAAGCCTAGAAATAAGATTAAAAAATGACTCCTGCCGAAGAACGAGAAATTGCTAGCAAATACGTCGGTGGCTTTGCTTGGCCCACAGTGTTGCTTTTCATTTTTAACTGCGTTGTCTATACGGGCACGATCCTGTTGTGTGTCAATGGTTCACTTCCAATGCCCGCTGGATTCGTGATCAACTCAATCATCACTTATTTTTTCTACACAATTCACCATGAAGCGAACCATGGAAATATCAGCGCCCAGAATAAGTCACTTCGTTGGGTGGATAAATTTATGGGGTCAGTCGCTTCCCTGCCGCTGCAACTCAACTTCCAGGCATACGCCCCGTCCCATCTTCTGCACCACGCACATACCAATATTCCTGGACGCGACCCAGATCATTTCATGGCAGGACCAGCCAAAGCAGTTTTCCCGCGCTGGCTTATCACGACGGTGATCAAGACTCTTGCCTGCGTCCCATTCGTTGCGCAGGTTTTATTCAAAATTCTCCCAGCACAGATCAGCGCTGGGATTAGGTACTTCAAGTCCGATCGTCCGGGTTTATATCGCCACCTGCAATTGAGTTTATTGCTTTTGGTCGTTTCATTTTTCTTTGGTCAAGGACTGAACTTCTTGATGTTGTGGTGGCTGCCCACTCAAGTTGCTCAATTAATTTTGCAGACTTGGTTCGTCTGGCTCCCCCACTCACCATTTAACGAAACGAGTCGTTATCGCAACACACGTATTCGTGGCTGGATTGGCAGTCACGTCATGTTGCTCGGCCAAGACCATCACCTCATACATCACATGTACCCGCGTGTACCTTTCTACCGTTACCGCCGATTGTTCCGTGCGATTCGTCCCTCGCTCGAGGCAAACGAATCAAGCATTCAAATACCTGCTTATTCCTGACAGTCCAGCCCAGTCAAAATTATTTCGTCGGTGTCCACTGGCACTTATTGCAGGATCCACCATTAACTCGAGCGGTCGAGTAACCATCGGGAATTGATGGCGAATTGCGGGGCCAGGGTCTGCCGATATACCGACCTAATGTCTTTTGGGCGCGCGGTGTAGAAATACTCCAGGCCGCCAAAGTTGGATCCTTGATCGGCAATCTGTGGGTCACAACCAAGAGCGCTGACTGACTATCAATATAAAGATCGCCCCCAATCCACACCCCGAGGTGGCCTTGCGCCATATTGCGATTCCACCAAACGTAGAGCGGCTTTGATTGATCTTTTGGGCGCCCATCGGCTTGGGGCTTGGTGGTTTTACCCGAAGAATCTAACCTCACGAAATATGCACCTGCAGTATCACCGCCGCTGAAAAGTCTTTGCCCTGGCTCGCGTAACTTGTCCATCAATAAATACGCAAACCGAACACATTGAACTTTGCCCTTATTCCCATAATCAACGCGCTGCACATAGGAAGCACAATCGACGATCCGCGACTGCACGGCAGCCAACTCCTCGGGTTGATCCACCGGAAGTTCTATTCCGCGTAAGCCTAAACAGGGATTCGAAACCTGTGATGCCTTCACTGCTCCTGGACCACATAGTGACAAGGTGGTGAGAAGTAACCCCATCGCCCATTGGGTTTGCTGACGTGCCCTCATTGTTTCAGGCTAATACTTGAGTGACCGAGCAAGTTCACCCTCACTTCAGTGGAGACGAACTCAAGAAGTCTGCCCCACTGTCAAACTCAATTGATCAGGGAATGGCAGTGACAGCGGCGACCAAAAGACCGTCGGCTCCCCGGCTTAAAAGGTCGTTGAAGTACTCTGTGGTCTCTTGAGAAGATTCGGTCATCCAGACCCAAACCTCATAGCCTTCGGCGTGCGCACGGTCAAAAGTCTCCTTGCCCAACACTTCAAGACCTTCGTAGATCGGTGGAGCCTGAAGGATGACATCGCGTGGGTCAAGTGCAGCACCTGCAAGATACCAATTCACAAGACTGGTCTGCCCAGGGCTCGTGGCTACATCAGCAATCAAAGAGCGAAATTCGGCAAGAACATCATCATTAAAAGAAACAACAACGACTGAATCGGTGCGATCCAGTTCGGTGATCAAACGCGCCAGTTCCTTTGCTGCTGCGAAGGCACTGTCCAAGAGAACTTCACCTGATTCGGTTTCTGGGATTTTGATCTCAATATCAAGCGCGAAATCCGGGAAGGCACGTGCGACCTGTTCAAAGGTTGCAACACCAAAATCATCAGCCGTGAACCCTTCGGGCGGAGTCACTTCACCAGTACGAACACCACGGTAGATGTAGGCGTCTTCAGCAAGGGAGTGATCACTCCACACGCCACCCGAGAACCAATAAGCATTATCCATCGCTTGTAAGTCGCTTGCGGTGTACGAAGCAAACAAGCCAGTGTTGTTGGTGAGTCGATCAACGGTGTTGTCGTGTTGCACCATCAAAACTCCGTCTGAACTGAGCGCGACATCCATTTCAAGAACATCAGCACCGTTTAATGCCGCTTGAGTGAAGGCATACATCGTTGAATGCGGCCAGTCAAAATCGCCACCAGCGTGAGCAATGACAACAGGTCGCTCAAGGGCGATCAAATCTGTAATGGTGGTTGCCTCAGGTGCAACAACTTTGTCTATTGCAAGCTCGGGGGCTGGGACCGTCGTCTCAGCAGCCGTTGTTTCTGGAGCGTTGGTGTTTGTTGAGTCACTGCCACCCCCACATGCAGCGAAGAGAAAAACAACGGGCACGAACAGTGCAACTAAGCGCGATGCGGATCGGTGGTTTGAAGAAATAATCATGCACCCATTATGCCACCGAACTGATCTGCTCTCACCCACCGGCGGCTTCGTTCATCTTTTCTTTACCCAGCGAACGTTTAATCGGCGGTCAAACGCCGAAAGGTTTCCACTTCTTGCGCATCATAGGCAGTGCCATCTGGGTGCAGGAGTTCATGAAACCACGGCTCGTCGTTATTGACTGCGTTGCAGATACTCGAGCACGCCCTGTATTCCCTGTCGGGTGGCGGCCTGACAACGAACCAGGACCCACGACAACATTTCTCGATAACTCGCCTCAAACTTCACGCACATCTCGTTATTGAAACACTCAAAAATCCTTTATTCAAAAACGACAATCGTTTTATCATCTGGAAGTTATCTTCAAATTTATGATGAAACTGGTAAGGTCACCCTGATGAAACGTAACCACGTATTGATTACTGGGACTGGCCGGGCGGGAACAACCTTTCTTGTTCACCTACTCACCAAAGTCGGCGTCAATACCGGTTTCGATCCAGAAAATATTGAATCGTTTATTGACCAAACGTCTTTTGGCGGACTCGAGTTAGGAGGAATCCAAGAGAGCGACGCTCCCTACGTGATCAAATCTCCAGAGTTGAGTTTATCTCTCGATAAAATTCTTCAGGATGAGGAGATCACGATTGATGCCGTGATTGTTCCTTTCAGGCCGATCAAACAAGTAGTGGCGAGCCGTCTTGACGTCCAAGCAAAATCTGGTAATTTCTTTCCCAATTCAGTTCCAGGCGGAATCACTACTGGAGGGGGAGGCACCGATCAAGAGCATGAGTTATATCTCAGAATTGAACGAATGCTTTTCTCGCTTTCACATACACATATCCCGGTTATTTTCCTCGCGTTTCCGCTATTGATGCATGACAAGGAATATTTGCACCGCAAGTTAGTTTCAGTATTCCCCAGTATTCAGTATGAAATCTTCTCTGAAGCATTTGACTCAATTTATGTCCCTCAGAGAGTTCACGAATTTAACTCTGAAACAGTCAGCAATCTTCAAGGTCAAGAAACTACGTGGAATACAAAGTTCGTGAATAACATGATTGAGAAACATATTCAACTTACAGAGAAAATTAATCAGTTAGAAACCATCAATCAACAACTTCGCAACGAGCTCAATCAAGTATTGAAGACTGACCAGCCCATGTAGGTTAAATAACCCGCAATGTCGGATATATTTCGAGATTTCGCAGTAGCAAATGAGGCAGATCTCATTTCCCTTTTGATCAACTAAGAGCTGTCATAAAGTTGGCCGCATTTACCCCGGCTTGACGAAGAATTCCGCGTTGACGCACCACGCGAAACCCAAGACGTTCCAAAGCACGAATGGCTTCGGCGCCCGAGCAGACGGGAAGTTCAGGCAACGTCGGGGATGCGAATAGTCGTTATGACTGGCATCTGACGATCGGGCACTGGGAACTCCTCGAGATAGAGCTCGGTTGCCTCGGTCAGATTCGCGAGAGCTTCCACTTCGGTTTCACCTTCTGAAACAGTCCCTGTTTCAGGGTTCAACGCAGTAAAGCCACCTTCAGAGGCAGCCCAAAGCACAGCGGTCAGTTCAACCTGATTTCGTGCTTCGGCGGACATGCCTTTAGTCAAGCGTAAGGGTGTGGCAAAAGCAAGAGTTTGCTGTTGGGTGTCTCAACAAAACAGGGCCGTCGCTAGAACTATTGATCTGGTCTGGTTGAGTTGCAGATTTCCTCAACAATTCCCGACCAGATCGCTGAAACATCAATGATGCACGCATTCCGTTGCTCGAATCCAAAGGTTTAATTGGCGGTCAAACGGCGAAAGGTTTCCACTTCTTGCGCATCATAGGCAGTGCCGTCTGGGTGCAGGAGTTCATGAAACCACGGCTCGTCGTTATTGACTAGTTCAGCCCATGAACGCCACGGAAACCTTGTTTGAGTTCTTCCATCAACTAATCCCCAGTTGATCGCCCCAACTCCCGCATCTTTAAAGACTGACAAAAGATCGACTGTTGAACCAGCAGAGCGGGCCAACCATTCAGTGCACAGCAGTGGACGACCATGAGTCGTTAGAGCGTTGATCACGGCCGTTAGTTTTTCGCGAGGCTCATAACAGTGAAATGAAATGATGTCACTTTGATCAATGATGAGTTGATTGAGTGAGTTCGTAGCCACCTGACCATCTTTATCGTATTCCCAGACCCCAACGGTGAGCGGCTGGGTAACAGCAACCTTGCGCGCCCAATCAAACACGGTTGCGACAAGTTCCGTTGCCGTGGCGATCTTGTCGTTGCGTGATCCAACTTTCAGAGTCACCACGTCGACTTGATCAGGCTCATTGAAGAGGTCCCAGGCGATCACGCGCTCATCATCTTTGAAAAATGAAAGCACTTCAAAAACATAGTTTCGCAACTCAGACCATCGCGAGCGATCATAGAAAATGTCTGAACCGGGACTTTGAAGCCACATTGAGTTATGCAAAAAAGGTTTTGGTTCGGGTTGCATACCTAATTGGGGCTTGGGGTTCCACACACCATCAAAGAGAACTGGGATGACACCAATGTCGTGTGACGCGGCCACAGCAAACACTTTCTCAATTCGTGCTAAAAAATCTGCTGAGGCTTGGGTGAATAGCAAATCATGAAGATAAATCCGAACGGTGTTCATACCGATCGCCGCGGCCCACGTAAGTTCTCGTTCGATTGTGCTGATATCAAAAGTTTCGGCCTGCCACATTTCAAGTTGGTTGCCCGCAGTGGACGGAGAAAAATTGCAGCCGACTCGCCAACCGACTTGCTCGCTCCATTGGCGTGCATCCTCTATTGACCAGCGATTTTCACTCACTCATCTATGTAATCATCCTCACACGAACGGCGACGAAGTGCGGAAGGGTTATGAACACGATTAGGCCTCAAATTAGGTGACTCATCTGACGAAGTGGTATCAAAAGAAGCTTTACTCGTGCAGGGCAAACCACATGTGACCCAAGGCGAGCACTTCGCACAGCAACAGACGCAAACATTGCAGTACGGTTAATCCATGGCCAGATATGTCACAACCATTCCTAGTTCGATGACTCAACAAGAAGCATTTGCCTATATGGCAGACCTGCATAACTTTGCCAAGTGGGATAAGGGTGTTGTCAAGGTTGTACAAGTCGAGGGCTCTGGCGCAGGCCTTGGAACTATTTTTGATGTGACGGTCAAGGGTGTCGGAAAATCCACGTCAACCTTGCGTTACACCACCGCCGAATACGACGAGTTCTCAAACATCTTGGTGCGAGGCGTCAACACCCTCTTCACGTCCGTCGACCGCATCACAATTAACAAGACAGATACGGGTTGCGAAGTCATTTACGATGCAACGTTGACTGCAAATTGGATTATCGCTGCAATGAATCTTGTGCTCGGAAAAGTATTTAACAAAATTGGCGACAACGCCACACGTGGCCTTCGCGAAGTACTCGCCTAGCTACACGGTTGACGCTCGTTGAGATCACATACTCGGCATCCTGATTGGGATTGAGCGATTCAAGATCCCCTCACAGAAGCCTGATACACAATGTGCTTTGCTCCCCACCATCCGGGCGTGTTCGGGTGATCAAAATCTAAATCGACACGACGCGACATGTTGATTCGTTGCATCACTGCTTCGCTTTTGGTGTTTGTTTCAGTGGTAAACGAGAACACCTCAGTCATGCCAAAGTTTTCGAAAGCCGCAGTGAGCACGCGCCCTGCTGCCTCTGTTGCGTAACCGTGTCCCCATGCCCAGTTCGCCAAACGCCAACCAATTTCAACATGCGGCCCCATCGGAGTCGCAAACGAAGTTCTATTGAGTGCGGTGAAGCCCGCAAATCGACCGTCGACCTCGACCGCCCACAAGCCAAAACCATTCGCCGCAAAACCTTGTTCAATGCGGTCAACGAGAGCGTCCGATTCAACTTTTGTCAACGTGTTGGGGAAATAGCGCATCACTTCTGGATCTGCATTGAGATCAGCAAACGGTTCACGATCATCATCGGTCCATCGGCGAAGTATGAGTCGCTCTGTTGTCAGTCTGTCCGTCATTCGTACCTACCTTATGGAACAGTTCCCGCTAGAAATGTCGATCTGGTCTGGTTGAGTTGCAGATTTCCTCAACAATTACCGACCAGATCATTTGAATATCAATGACGCAAGCATCAACAGTGAACTGGGCTAACGCTGTGGCGACATCTCGACTGTCATGAGCAGCCTGATACTTCGTGATCAGATTTGGAACGGCTGTGGTCTCGTTTGAGGTCATACTCATACTTAATCATGCTTGAGGTCCAGGCCTATTAACACTCGTAGTTGAGTCCTGCGACCACGGTTCGCTAAGACCTAAATGCCAGCGAGTTTCTCGCTTTAGGCGCCAGCCTCATCAAAATGCCAAATCTGCGCAGGCGCAGCCAGTACAACACTCAACTCTTGAAGGAGACCAGTCGCGACTCGCCATGCAAGGTACTTCTCTGAATGAGCTCGCGACTCCCACTTTTCCCACAAGACGATGACATCGGCATTGTCTTGATCAAGATAAATCTCAACCGACTTGCAGCCCTCAAATCCCCGTGTTGCAACCAAGGTTTCGGGAAGGGTTTTCGCATAGCTTTCACGCACACCCGGCTTACACGTCAATCGTAAAGTTAACGTATGCATTTATTGCTCCCTTGAGTCGGATTGACTAGCAATTCGCAACTTATTGGAACAACTAGTGATAGTCAATAGAGATTGACCAAACAATCATATGCCACCGTTGGTTTAGGCAACCTGTGGTGATGAAGTCAGCCAGCAACGCGACGCGGACGCATGACCAGTTCCCCGCCGCAGTTCGGACAGCGATGGTCCATTAGTTGTCCGCAGTCCACACAAAAGGTGCACTCAAAACTGCAAATCACAGCCTCGCCAGATTCCGACAAACCAGCGGAACACTTCTCGCACACGTTACGCATCTCTAACATTTGTTCATCCTTCCTTGGACCACATTTGGTCAATAAAGCGCTGGTCCTCATCAAAGAGCCAGCATTCACGCAACTTCTCGTCTTGTACTCTGTACAGCAAAACACGTCGCACTCGTTTGGCAGGATCACCGAGGTCTTCAACAGCAATCAACGCACCCATTGATTCGCCAACAAGAACATCTTCAACGTCGATCAATTTGCGAGCAGTACGCGTGGAAGCCTGACCAAGTACAGCGAACGCAGCATCTCGCCCACGATGCGTTCCAGCGAGCGGACTCTCACCCATGTAATGCAGTTCGATGTCATCGTGGTACGAGGCCAACACTTTTTCAAGGTCTGATGCGAGCCACGCCTTTGCGTAGCCACGAAGAACTCGGCTTGTTTCATCGCTATTTGCCATGTGATTACTTTATTTCGCAGCTCAAGACTTTTGCTAGGCGCGCTGTAGGTCGGTGACGATTCAGTTCCCCTGCGGTTGCTTGGATACCAAAACCAATTGTCGTTGTTTATTGTTCGCTGAGCGACTTGATGCCTTCGACTGTGGCTGTCATGTTCTTCGACCATTGGTGAAGACGCTTTGAGATAATCGTCTCTGCGTTCTCCGGATCCTTTGCAGCAGATGCACGTGGAGGGCTCATCGCCGGCCCCATCATTGCATGCATCTTCAACAGCACATCGCCGTCGCGGCCAGAGAGAATAAAGCCCCACACTGCGACAGGCTCTTCCACCGGACCGACCGTCCATGCAAATGATTTATTCTCGGTGAAGTCGGTGACGACCGACGTTGTTGACCATTTGAAATCCCCAACGGCGTTGTCACCACGAAACGTGCTCCCAAGACCGGGCGTGTCGAGCCATTCAGCTCCCTGAAATTCTCGGGAGAACTGCGCAGGAACATTGATGTCGCTGACAAACGACCATACCTTTGCTACATCAGCGGCAACGGCTATTTCTACTTCGATGTAATCGGTTGGTGCACTCATGACCTG
This sequence comes from Bifidobacterium breve, assembly GCA_945862545.1. Classification (GTDB taxonomy): domain Bacteria; phylum Actinomycetota; class Acidimicrobiia; order Acidimicrobiales; family Ilumatobacteraceae; genus Casp-actino8. Next base: position 16,155 of record CAMAYS010000035.1, read on the forward strand.
TTTCTTTCTTTCGAGAACTCAAGTTAGGGGGGTTTGAGGTGACTGGTTGAACACTGGTTTGCGTTTCTCCATGAAAGCGCGCATTCCTTCTGCGGAGTTCGCACTGCCACGGCCGGCTGCCACGGCAGCAACCTCATCGGCCATTGACTCTGCAAGTGTTTTAGTTTCATGGCCGACGATGACACCGAGCATTGACGACACTGACTCGCGCGGTTGTGATGCCAACTCTTCACCTAATTTCTGCGCGCGATCCTTGAGCAAGTTGATCGGCAAGAGTTCGGTGACTAGTCCAATGCGGTATGCCTCAGCCCCATCAATTTTGCGACCACGAAGAATCATGTCGAGCGCGTAAGCGCTACCGACAACGCGTGGCAACCGCGCCGAACCGCCCCATGCTGGAACGGAACCTAAATCCATCTCCGGCAGACCGATTTGAGCATCAGTATCCGCGGCAATGCGGAAATGGCAGGCAAGCGGTAGTTCAAGTCCGCCACCGAGGCAGAATCCGAACAGAGTTGCGATGGCAGGTGTGCCACCATTCTCAATCATGTCCAAGACTCGATGTCGCTGACCAAAGAATTCTTCTGAGCTGCCCGCGCGGAGCACTCCCCCGCGAATCTGTTTCAGGTTCATTCCAGCAGAAAAGTTGTCCAAACCTTCTCCAGTAAAAATCATCGCCCGAATGTTCTCATCTGCCAAAACGTCGGGAAGTTGTTCCTCAAGCCGATCAATGTATTCAAGGCTCATGAGGTTCCATGGAGCGTCGTTGATACTAAAGGTGGCGACGTTGTTAGTCACTGTGTAGAGGTACGGGTCAGACATTGTGCACTCGCTTATCTTGATCAGTTATTGGCTGTACATTAGAGCTTCGGCATCGAATCACTTGTGTCAAGACATATGCACTTCCAGTGAGGCCCGATGTTTAGGCAGCCCAAGCACACGTTGAGACATACGTCGCGAAGAAACCAGCCACCTCACAAGCACACCCGTGCTCGTTCGCATCATGAGATCTAGATCTACTCAAATCGTGAGATGCTGAACCGGCAAAACCACTTCTCCGCAAAACGAACTCTGGCGGGACATCACAAACTTTGCCGTCAAACACGGTCGTCCTAATGGGAATCTTGCCGATCAACTTTGGGTCGCAGTCATACGGGTCTAAATCGAGTGCCGTCAAATTTGCGATCTTGCCTACTTCAATACTTCCGAGTTCATGTTCGCGACGCCACGAATAAGCAGCCTCAATCGTCACCGCTCGCAGTGCGTCATGCACTCCGATTCTTTGGTCAGGGCCTGCAATGCGTCCAGATGGCGTGGTTCGATTCACGGCAAATGCTGCCATCAACATCGGGTCGCTTGGACACATCGGGAGATCAGAATGAAACGAAAGTGGAATACCTCGTCGAAGTACAGATGCAGAGCGCACCATCGCATCAGCCCGCTCTGGGCCGAGACCCCACGCGCTGTATTTGTCGGCAAATCCAACGGGATAGTACGGATTCGCAGACACGATTGCGCCAAGGCTTGCAATTCTCTCCACTTGCTCTTCTGTCGAGTTGGCAAAGTGCACGATGACTGTGCGGTGATCGTTTCTTGGTTTGCGGCGTTGTGCTTCGTCAATGATGTCAAGAAGAACTTCAAGACCAAGGTCTCCATTGACGTGAATATGTATCTGCCATTCGGCATCCCAATAGGTGTCAAAAACGAGTTTGAGTTGATCGGGTTCCATCAGCCATTGGCCATGATGATCAGCATCTGGATTTCCGTCGTAGTCAAGATATGGATCCTTCATCTGCATCAATTGCGAAATGATGGCACCATCAGCAAAAAGTTTGACATGACGGTCGATCACTCGGACCTTGGTTCCTTTTCCAAATTCGACCTGACTGCAAGCATCAGCCACGAACTGCTCAGGAGTTAATTGCCGTAATGGTTGGGTACGTGCTTCAACCATGAAAGTACTTTCAAATGGCACATCCTCATGTCCGAGAATTTCTTGATAGAGATCCCATGGCTCACTTGTCCACCAGATACCGGGTTCGTTGATTGCAGTTACGCCGTTCATATGCAGATACTCAACTAATTGTTCTAACCCGAGATGAAATCGCTCGCGGGTCATGAAATGCGGCAGTAGATACTTGGCAAGAACAATCATGAACCC
>CAMAYS010000036.1:0-18282 GCA_945862545.1 Bifidobacterium breve
ATGGTCAATGTTGATCCGAATTATCTGGCACAGGCATGGGACCCGAACAATGATTATTCGGTATGTAAGAACTGGGGAACCACCGGTTTCATCTGGGACAGTTCAGTGATCACCAAAGATCTCGTCACCTGGCAAGACTTCTTTGACGCCTGCATGAATGAGGCAAGTGGCATGTGTTCGGTTCTGGATACTGGACCGAACCTCTGGGGCGCTTGGTGCTGGGCCAACGATAAGGATTGGAACGGCACCGATGTCGCCGACCTCGATGCTTGCGAAAACTTCCTTGTCGAAGAGCTGGCGCAGCACATCAAGAAGTTTGATAGTTACCCAAGTACCGCACTGGCCGAGGGTGCATACAGTTTGTCCATGGCATGGAATGGTGATGCCCGTCAGGCGTATTACCGCATCATCGAAGCGGGTGGTGACCCATCTGTTTGGAAGTGGGCTTTAGGTACTCCGACCACCGAACTGTGGATGGATAATTATTGCATCGCTGCAGGTGCACCCAACGCCGAAGCGGCTCATGCTTGGATCAACTGGGAATGCATCCCGGAGATTTCCATTCAGGATCTTGAATACCACGGCTATCACAGTGGAATGAAAGATATGGCGACCCTTATTTCTGAACTTGCACCTGATCTTGATCGTGGCGACATGATTTTCTTTGATGAGGCACAGGTCGCAATGATGACCACTCAAGAAATCACGACGGCGGTTGATCGCCAAGTGGAAATGTTGAACAAGATGAAGGCAAAAGCCGGAGCCTGATACAGCGTGACTTCAGCGGTGTATACAAACGATCGTCGGAGATGGCGAGGACCTAAGTTTGTCCTCGCCATTCCGGCGATCATTTGGTACCTGCTGTTCTTCATTATCCCGATTGCCTTTGTCGTCGTTTATTCCTTTGGGACTAAAGACACGTCACGTTTGTTGCCAGTTGATTTAGGCAAACTGACGACGGCTAATTACTCTCAGGTTTTTGACGACACATTCTTCAAAACCTTTAAGGCGACCTTGCGGATTGCAATTGTGGCGACTTTGCTTTGTTTAGGCATTGGGCTTCCCGTGGCTTATTTCACGGCTTTTAAAGTGAGCGAAAAGTGGCGAGTCGTGATTCTGACTCTCGTAGTCGTACCGAGTTTCACATCTTTTCTCATCCGCACCGTGGCCTGGCGGATTCCGCTTGCGCCCAACGGGGAGTTCTCGCGCTGGCTTATTGACTTAGGCGTTATCGGAGATCGCGGTATCCAACTTTTGGAGACACAGACAGCAGTACAAATAGCAATTGTTTATAACTATTTAGGATTTATGATCCTGCCATTGTTCGTCGCTCTTGACCGTATTGATGTGCGGATGCGCGAGGCAAGTAAGGACCTCGGAGCCGGGCGCATTGCTACATTCATTGGCGTCACACTTCCGTTGGCTGGTCCTGGAATTGCGGCAGGAGTCTTGCTGACATTCATCCCGATGTGTGGCGACTATGTCACTGCCACGGTGCTTGGCGGGGCCAAAGGCAACATGATCGGTTCAATGATCGCTTCGCAGTTCTCGCAAGCGCAGAACTGGCCTCTTGGTTCGGCAATGGCGGTGTTGATGATTGGTGCTGTTCTGTTGGTCTTGGCAGCGGGGGCGTTGCTCGTCTGGCTTGTCCCATTCATTCTCAAAGCCTTGCAACCAGTCACACAGAGTATTCGTCGTTCAATCGCTGAGCGTTCAATGGCTTCGGCCAAGGGTGATAAGCCCTCAACCGCTCGTGGCATCGATGTGATGCGCATTGTTTTCGCAATCTGGACCGTCTTGGTTTTGCTGTTTATGTTCATTCCGATCCTGTTGGTGCTGCGTCATTCGTTTAACAGCGGCTCATCTTTTTCTATTTGGGCAGGGCACACAAGCACCAAATGGTGGGGGGAGTTGTTTGCTAGCAGTGCCGCTTGGGCAATGATCATTCGCTTCTTAGTGATCATCGGCGTTGTTTTACTCGTACGACGAGTTTTACTGGCAAGGGGAAATGTCTCCAAGCGAGTAACCAGTTGGATGGGACCGCTGGGATTTCTTTTGGCCTTTGTCGTCAACGGGTTGGCGAGCGATTGGTTCAGGGATATTTTTGACTTCGCCGGTATTGGTGACTCAATTCGAAACTCGTTTACTGCCGCTCTCGGTGCAACTTTGATCGCAGTGATTCTCGGTGGGTTGTCTGGAGTGGCACTGGCGCGTCGACCAGGGGCATGGACGAAAATTTTTATGGCTACTGTGTTTCTGATTTTGGTGACACCCGAAATCATGGATGCCATTGCATTGGTGACTTGGTTTCAGCGCGTTGGCGATGTTCCCGTATTGGGCTATCTGTTCAAGAATGGTCTCGGCCCTTTTAACGGTGGAATCCACAAGTTGTGGGTCGGTCAATCCTTATACGCCAGTGCCGTCGTGACGCTGATTGTCCGCGCTCGCTTGGCAGGTCTTGATGAAGCCCTAGAAGAGGCGGCTGGCGATCTTGGTGCAACCCCAGCGCGGGCTTTTCGTCAGATCACATTGCCGTTGATTTCTTCAGCGTTGATAGCGGGTGCTCTCTTGTCTTTCACTTTGTGTTTGGATAATGCAGTGATCTCCACGCTTGTCAGTGAGGCTGGCAGTACAACTTTCCCTGTGGCCCTCCTCGGAGCAACGAAGAGCACCATCAAACCGTTCTGGGGTGTGGGTGCGGTGATGCTCTTTATGATCACCATGGGAGCATTGGCTTTCGTGGCAGTGGTGTTAAGGCGTTCAGGCGAGTCATCAAGCGATATCGCTGCCACTCTCGCTGGCGGGTGAGCCAGTCATGCGAGTGATCGTCGTTGGCGCGGGATTAGCCGGTCTCAGCGCAACCGAATCATTGGCTGCAGCGGGAGTGGATGTGATCTTGCTGGAGGCTGGTCACAGGTTCGGTGGCCGTACGCGCACGGTGAGCGACGGATACATCAACGGGCAGTACGCCGAAAGTGGTGCCGAGTGGGTGGATTCAATTCATTGGAGAATGCGCGATTTGATGCAGCGCTTCGGCATCAAACCATTGGGTCAACCCATGCCGTGGACGACGATCAGGCGCTGGCTGTATTGGGATCAAGCGTTTTATACGGGGGAGAACATCGCCACCCTGTCGTCTGGAGTATTTCGCGCTATCGAAAAGTATGAAGCGTTAGCTGACTCGCCAGCTTCCGGCGTGCAAGATCCGAGTCGACCAGACCTTCATCCTGAAGCGGCGTACCTCGATTCCATATCGGTGGCTGACCTAATCATGCAGAGCGGGCTTGACCCTGTGGGGCAACTATTTGCGCGGCGCGACAGTCAAGGAGAATTTGCTTCGGATCCAGAAAATGTTTCTAGTCTCTTCGTGGCTCAGCAGCGAGCCTTTGAGAATTCCGAAGTTGTTAAGCAAGGCATTGAACTTCTTTCGCAACGGGTTGCCGGTGGAACTGGACAAATCGCAGTATCTCTCGGCAAGCAATTGCAGGACTCGCCGCGTATCACCATCAACTTTGGAACACGTCTGGCTGCGGTTGAACAAGACGACCATGGAGTCGTTGTGACAGCAGATGGTCCCGATGGCCGAGAGATTTGGCAGGCTGACGCTCTGGTTTTAGCCTGCTCTCTTGTTCCGCTGCGAGAGGTTGATTTTCGCACGCCGATGCCTAGCGATTTTCATCAGGCTTTTCACAATCTTGGCTACGGTCCGATTACGAAAACAGCGGTGCAGTTTGAAACACGGAGTTGGGAATCTGGCTATGGCACAACCGACTCCATCTCTCAACGTCTCTACGACCCGAGCGTCGATCAATTTGGTACTTCGGGGATCCTGATGTCATATTGCGGAGGCGAGGGTGGCCATCAACTCACACAATATTCAGAGGCAGAGCGCATCGAGATCATCGCCACTGACATGCGACAGATTCATGGAATCACATCACCGCAGACAGGGGCATTTTCTCGCTCCTGGTCGGCAGAAAAAAACTACGGTGGCGCTTACGCGGTGTATCAAACAGGGCAGATCACTGGCTACTGGAATATTCTGCGGCAACCTTGGGGACGCGTACATTTAGCGGGTGAACATGTGGCGACATGTACTGGCTACATGGAGGGTGCTGTGGAATCGGGTCGCTATGTCGCCGATCGCATTGAGCGCGCGAGTTAGTCGGCGCCCTCAGCGATACGCATAGTCGTTGCCAGCGATGGGCCCGCTGATGGCGAACCACTAGAAATCGTGACTGTCTGAATGTGTCCCGTGAAGTCGTTGGGGGATGAATAATTGTCGACGATAGGAAGTCCTTCGTGGCGACCAATCCATAAGCCACCAGCTGAGGTGGTGACGCCAGGGAACATAAACATGCCGCCGAAATGTCCGCTGGCGATGTGTGCATCATCAACAAATAGCGCCAGCGCTCCAGCTTTCATTGTGACGGTGATCTGATGTTGGCCAGCAGTTATTTTCTCTGCGCCCACGAGATGCGCTCGCTGATGTCCGTACACGACATCAAAATGTGGTGTCCCGTGATCAAGACGTAGCGCCCAACCACCTTGGTGATCGCCGAGTGCAGCGAGGATTCCGTTCTCGGTTGCTGGACAGTCAATCGTGGCCGACATGGTGAAGCCACCAAACATTGAGGGCATCCGACTTGCAGCAATTGGATGCCGACTTGGTTGATATGTGGCTGAGCGAGGTAACGGGTACTCACCAGGGTGCGCTGGGTAATTGGCCCCAGGATTAAACAATGGGAAGACGTTATTAGCAGTGGCTTGTTCAATCCACAACGATTCAAGTTCGCGCACTCGCTCGGGATACTGCGCGGAAAGGTCTGTTGATTCGGAGAAATCGTTCGTGAGATCAAAGAGTTGCCAGACATCAGTTTCGTACGAATGACTTCCGGTGATGTGCGCACGCTCATTAAATAATGGCGACACGAAGTTGCTGGTGGCTTTCCAGCCTTCGTGATAGATCGAGCGGGATCCGTGCATTTCAAAATATTGAGTGGAGCGATGTTCGCTTTGAGCACCATCAATGAAGGTTGCGCTGATGTCCACGCCGTCAACGCGCTGTTGAGTGACACCGTCAACAATTGTTGGCATAGAGATTCCAGCGGCCCCTAAGAGCGTTGGCGCAAGATCCACGGCATGCGTGAACTGATTGCGGACTGAACCACTGTCAGTGATGTTTTTCGGCCAACGTACGATCAGAGGAGCGCGCACGCCACCTAACCACGAATAACGCTTCCACAAATGAAATGGGCTGTTGCCGGCCCAAGCCCATCCCCATGGGTAATGGTTAGTGTGATTTTGCCCACCAATTTCGTCAATCTGTTCGAGGGCTTCTTCGACGGTGGCATGATCGCCCAACCAAGATGCAGCCTCGTTGAGAGTTCCGATTGTTCCGCCCTCACTACTGGCACCATTGTCTGACATCAAAGTGACAATGGTGTTGTCGTCAAGGCCTTGCTCGCTGAGAAAGAACAAAAGACGACCGATCTGTGCATCGGTGTGTGTGACGAAGCCGGCGTACACCTCCATATAGCGAGCAAATAACTTGCGCTCATCGGCTGACAGTGTGGACCATTGCGGAATCCACGATGGTCGCGGCGTGAGTTTGGTGTCGGGAGGGATGATGCCGAGTTCAAGTTGGCGTTCAAAAGTTCTTTGTTGAAGTACTTCCCATCCTTCATCAAACTTTCCGGCATACGGTTCAAACCATTCACGCGTCACATGGTGCGGTGCGTGAGCGGCGCCGGTTGCAAACCACAAAAAGAATGGCTTATCGCGGGTCGCTTGTTGTTGATCGCGGATCATATTGATCGCTTGGTCAGCGAGATCTTCGGTGAGATGATATGCGCCACCTAGCGAGGTATTTTCTGGGGGAATGATCGGCGTGTTGTCGCGCACTAACTCAGGTGACCAATGGTTGGTTTCGGCGCCTAAGAATCCGTAATAACGCTCGAAACCGAGACCCAACGGCCAGCGATCAAAGGGTCCCGCCGATGAATATTCGGCTTGCGGCGTGAGATGCCATTTACCCACTGCCATTGTGTTGTACCCGCTGTCGCGCAAGATACGTGGCAAGGCGATTGCTGACTTCGGTAAGCGACCCGAATAGCCAGGAAGAGCAAATGGGGTTTCTTGAGTGGCCCCAATACCCACAGCATGGTGATTTCGACCAGTGAATAATGCGGCACGGGTGGACGAACAGATTGATGTCACATGAAAGCGGTTAAAGCGCACGCCACGTTGTGCCAAAGCGTCAATATTCGGCGTGTCAATCAAAGAGCCGTAACATCCCAACTGTCCAAAACCGATATCGTCCAGCAAAATAGTCACCATGTTCGGAGCCCCGACGACGGGTTTCGGATAGGGGACTGACTGCGCTTCAATTTTTGGTACTGGGGGCATTTCTTGAGCGTAATCGTTCCATCCACCTAGGGGCGAAAGTAAGTAAGTGGTATAGCGTTTACTCTGTTATGCCAAGTGAGTCCGCCCCTCGAATTGCCCTTGCCCCCGACACTGCTCCGAGTTGGATGTTGGACGCGGTGATTGCTGGCGGTGGGGAAGTCGTGCCACCCGCGCAAGCCGAGGGATTGATCTGGGCGGCACCACGAAAGCCAGAGGCGCTCAAAGAAGTTCTGCATGATGCGAGTCAGATCAAATGGGTGCAGTTGCCATTTGCGGGCATTGAAAACTTCATGCATTTGATTGATGAGGAGCGCTTATGGACGTGCGCCAAAGGCGTGTACGCCGAGCCCGTTGCTGAAATGGCGCTGTCACTGATGTTGGCCGGTATGCGCGGTTTGAATTCATACGCTCGTCGTGCGTCATGGTCGGGTCCGATCGGCAAGAACTTACATAATGCCAACGTGACGATTTTCGGCGGCGGTGGGATTGCGGAGTCTCTCGTGCGAATGTTGACTCCGTTTGACTGCCGCATCACCGTTGTGCGAAATCGGGTCATGGACATGGTCGGAGTTGACGAGGTTGTCAGCAGCGAACACAGTACTGATGCGCTGGCGGGGGCCGATGTGGTGGTGTTGGCTTTGGCGCTGACCCCCGAGACAGAAGGACTGATTGGTCGCGATGAACTGCAATCGATGAAAAGCGATGCGTGGTTAATCAATGTTGGGCGTGGCAAGCACATTGTCACTGATGACTTGGTGTGGGCCTTAGAGAACAAGATCATCGGTGGCGCAGGTCTTGATGTCACTGACCCTGAGCCATTGAGCGATGGCCACCCTTTATGGACGATGGAAAATTGCATCATCACGCCGCATGTTGGTAACACACCGGCAATGGCAGTTCCACTTTTGGGTGAGCGCATCACGACCAATGTTCGTCATTGGGCGCAAGGGCTTGATCTTCTTGGGCCGGTCTACATCGATCTCGGTTACTAGTAGAGAAAGCACCAGTTGATTCCACGATGTCAAATAATCATTATCAATCTTTAGGCGTGACCCTGACTTCGTCGCCGGAAGAAATTCGCTTTGCATATCGCAACCTGGCGCGGATTCATCATCCCGATAAGCATGAAGGTCGGACTTCGCCACAGATGCTGGCAATCAATGAAGCATGGCGAGTGCTGTCAGATCCTGTCTTGCGCTATCAATACGATGCGAGTTTGCGACTGCGCATGGATGATGAGCGAGATGCCGCCACTGCGCAAACTCAAGAACGTCTTCGTTCAATCGTTGATGATGTCCGAGGTCAGAGGTACACCCCAGCCAAGTTTCCATGGCGCTTCGTCCTAGGCATCGTCGGGACTGCAACGGTGGCAATTTTGGTGCTTGGCGCCTTTAGTAATCCAGGCGAGGTCACGCCGATCGACAATGTCATCAGGGTTGGTTCGTGCGTGAATGTTGATGATGTACGCCTAGAAGCATGGGAAGTTGAGTGCGCTGGGGTGCATGACGGCGTGGTTGAGCAGATGGTGCCTTTTGATAGTGATTGCCCCTATGGGAGCGTGGCCTATCGTGACCGTCAGGGCATGGGGCAGGCCTGCGTCGTTCCAGTCTGAGGTCAATTCAGGAGGTGGCGCTCCGGCAAGCGAGTGCTAAAGTAAATTTTCGCTGGGGCGATTAGCTCAGTCGGCTAGAGCGCCACGTTCACACCGTGGAGGTCGTGGGTTCAAGCCCCGCATCGCCCACCCAGTAAGACCCGGTCGCCGAGTGCGGTCGGGTCTTTTATATTCCCACGGTTCGGGCGTGTCACAGAGTACTTTGTTGGGGTGCGGCGTTTATGCGAGAAGCCTGGTTGTGGTCAACCCGTGGCTGTTATCTATGGTCTTGCCCCAAGTGGGACTGAACCGATGATGTGGATCGATTCATGGTCTCCAGAACGCATTCGTGATGTGACGCCCCCTGGAGCACGCGGGGTGCTGTGTGTTCGACACGGCGAAATGGTGTCGGCGCCGCGGGGATGGGTTCTTGAAGACCGACGTGAGGCAATCCCAAGATTGTTTAAGCCACGACAACGTGGCAACTTGGTCGCCGTGCCCGACTCCACTGCCGACAAATTGGAGCGGCCTAAGCGTGACAATACGGGCGCCCTCAAGAGATCTCATACTCGCGATATTCCTCGCCCGCAGTTGTTTGTTGATCTTCTAGGAAAAGACGAACCTGTTGTCGTTGAAACGGTGGCTGTTGTCGTTGAAAAAACTCCTGTCGTCCCGGTCGTAGCGCCAATTCCTGTCGTCGTTGAAGCGGTTCCCGTTGTCGTGGAAGAGCCAACTGCTGTGGAGCCAGATGACTCCACTGAAATTTTGATACGTCAAGACGATTCACATCGTGGGACATCAACATTTGATCCTGATGAAGATTTCACTCGGGTGAGTGAACCGACGGGTCCGATGTTGCGCGACGCTTTTCGCCCGCGGTATGACGACCGACGTGATCCCACCAGCGAATTATTTCGTTCAACGCAATCATCAGAAGAATAGAAGTTTTTCATCATGGATGTTCGCGTTGATATTGACATTCCTTGTGAGCCGTCAGCGATCTATCCATTTGTCTGTGATTTAGTGCAGTATCCGCAATGGATGGGATTAGTTCATTCTGCGGTACTTGATCCGACGACCACGGGACCCACGGCATGGATTGTCGAACTTCGCGGCAAGATTGGGCCCTTTGCCCGCTCAAAAAGGTTGAGGATGCAACAGGTTGTTGCTGACTCACCACATCATGTCCGCTTTGAGCGCAACGAGGATGATGGACAGCAGCATGGCCAGTGGGTGCTCGAGGTCAAGATCGCCGATCTAAGCACCGATATGGTGCCAAAGTCATTGCTCAGGATGACCTTGCATTACGGCGGAAGATTGTTCAGTAGCGTCGTTGAAAGAGCGCTTCAGGATGAGATTGAAATGAGTAAAAAGCGGTTACTTCATCTCGTTATGTCTGCGTAGCCCACGCAGAGAATCGCTGATCGGCTCGACGCACGAGTTCAAGTTTCATCTCAAAACATTCCGAGAGGTTGGGAGCGTTGAAACTTTCTTCCATGGAGCCTGCGGTCATCACGGATCCATTTTTGAGAAAGAGAACATGGGTCATGCCGCGCGGTATTTCATCAACATGGTGAGTGACTAGGACAAGCGGTGGGGATGACGCATCACAGGCAAGATTCTGTAGGACCATCACAAGTTGCTCGCGCCCTGCGAGGTCAAGGCGCGCACTGGGCTCATCTAACAAAACGATGCCCGGTTCATTCATCAGCGAACGCGCCAAGAGAACTCGCTGTTGTTCACCCGATGACAAAGTTCCGAAATGGCGATCCCATAACCCGGCAACGTTCATTTGGTCCAGACACTTTTGAGCCTGCTCACAATCACTCTCGTCATAGTCATGCCACCAAGTTTCAAGGGCGGCATTTTTGGCCGTCATCACTACATCTCGAGCACTGAGGGCGGGACGTAGTTCGCTGGCAAATGAGGCCGAGACATACCCGACCCGTTGGCGCAGGGTCCGCACATCTGTGGTGCCCAGAGTTTCGCCGAGAACCGAGACAACCCCGGCTGTCGGGTGCTCGTACAAGGCGGCGATCCGTACTAAGGATGTTTTGCCGCTTCCGTTGGCCCCGACAATCAGCCAGCGTTGATCTGACTCGACGTGCAGGTTGACCTGATCCAAGATGTTTCGCCCGTCGCGGTTAAAAGTGATGTTGTCGAGGGCGAGAGCACGGACCATGGCTCTTCAGACTAGAACAAACACGGCAAAAAGTGCCCAAGATCGGCTTCTGCTTTGCGTCAGGGGTCATGCGAGGCGCGAGAGTAGGGGGGTGACTTCGCCGCAAGATATCAGCGCAGATTTGTCTGCTGCTCTGGCCACCGAACTCGGGGTCGCCAGCGTGACAGATCTAGCGCGTTTGAGCGGTGGCGCCTCGCGTGAAACTTGGGGCTTTGTCGCTGATGGAAGACGACTCATTCTGCAACGCCAAAGGTTCGGCGATATCCGCGATATGGGTGTTGAAGCACGAGTTGTGCAAGCGGCCTTTAACGCAGGCGTGCCGGTACCGGAACTGATTGCCAACGGTTCGGGTGATATTGGTTCTGGCTTTATGATTTTGTCGCATCTTGAAGGCGAGACAATCGCCCGCAAGATTTTGCGCGATGAGCAATTCAGTCACGCCCGCCAATCGTTAGTCACTCAATCAGCCGCGGCACTTGCTTCGCTGCACTCGATTGATGGCACGAAGATTGACGGCTTGCCAAGTTTGGATCAAGTTCAGCAGTATCGCGAAACGTTAGACAATCTGAATGATCAACTTGGTCAATCGCATCCGACATTTGAGTTGGTCTTCAGATGGCTTGAGCGAAATCGTCCAACATCTACACGAACAACTTTGGTTCACGGAGATTTTCGTCTCGGCAACTTGATGATTGATGCCAACGGTCTCTGCGGAGTTCTTGACTGGGAACTAGCGCATATTGGTGACCCGATGGAAGATCTTGGCTGGCTATGCGTGCGTGCTTGGCGTTTTGGTTCGCGCTTTCCTGTTGCTGGAGTCGGTGACTACGAGACATTGATCAGCGCCTATCAAGAGGCCAGTGGGGTCAGCGTGGATCGTGAGGTCGTGCGCTGGTGGGAAGTCCTGGGAACTTTGAAGTGGGGGATCATGTGCATGGTTCAAACCAGTTCGCATCTTTTGGGAATGACGCGCAGTCACGAGTTGGCTGCGATTGGTCGGCGCGTTTGTGAAAATGAGTATGACCTATTCTTGGCCCTTGAGGAAAAGTGGTGACCGCAGATGACTAACGAGATAAACATGCCCCATGATCTTCCCTCAGCGACTCAACTCGTTGAGTCAGTCCGCGAGTGGTTGGAAAAAGATGTCCTGACATCGACGACCGGTCGGGTGCAGTTTCACTCGCGAGTAGCAATCAATGTGTTGGCGATGGTGGAACGTGAACTGAGCCTTGGAGTGCAGCAGGCTGTAGATCACCGTGAACGCCTGGCATTGCTAGGTTTCACCAATGATGCTGAATTGGCATCGGCGATTCGCTCAGGTGATATGGATGATCGGTTTCAAGAAGTAGTTGACCTTGTGCGTGCCAGCGTTCTTGACAAGTTGGCGGTGGCTAACCCCGCCTACGTTGCTGCGCCTACTTCGAACGAGTGATTTGCACGGGCTGACCTGCAGCCAACTGTCCGCAAGCAGCAGCGATATCAGTACCGCGGTTACGACGTACGGTGGCGTTAGCCCCCATTGACACGAGTTGATCGCAGAAGGCCTGCACATGGTTGCGACTTGATCCTTTGACCGAGTAGCCAGGCGTTGGATTGAGCGGGATCAGGTTGACATGCGCGGGAACACGAAATGAGCGACACAATTGAGCCAATTCAATGGCGTCACTGGGTTTGTCATTGACCTCAGAAATGAGAGCCCATTCAAAAGTCAAGCGACGGTTCTTCGATTCAAGAAAATTGCTGCAGGCTTCCATCAAGGCCTTGATTGGGTAACGGCGGTTGATAGGCACCAAAGCGTCACGCAGACTGTCGTTGGCGGCGTGCAAACTCACGGCCAAGTTGACGGGCAACGGGCGTGAGGCGAGACGGTTGATTCCTGGCACAATTCCTACGGTGCTGACTGTTAAATGTCGCGCTGAGAGTCCGAGGTCATCGTGAATGCGCACGATTGATTCCCATACTGGCTCTTCGTTGGCAAGTGGTTCGCCCATTCCCATGTACACCACATTGCTGACTCGTCGACCCATGCCCTTGGCATGTTGAGCGGCACGCACAATTTGCTCCACGATTTCACCAGCGGTGAGATGACGTGTAAAGCCAGCTTGACCTGTCGCGCAAAAACCACAACCCATCGCGCAACCTGCTTGAGTGCTGACGCACACAGTGGCGCGGTCGGGATAGAGCATGAGCACAGTCTCAATGCGACTTCCGCCGTCTAGTTCCCACAAGAACTTGATCGTGGTGTCATCATCGGAGACGATTTGTTCAACAAGAAGCAATGAGTTCGGCAATAAGTCGGTGAGGCGTGATCGCAGAGATTTGGGGAGAGCAGTCATCTCTTCGGGGGTGCTCAGTTCACTGTATAAACCCGTCCAAACTTGATCAATGCGATAGCGCGGCTCGGTGGTGAGAAGGTTTTGTAGTTCGTCGCGCGTGGCGCCATATCGAGTAATCACGTGTTCAGCCTGTCAGATAATCGGGGGTTCAGAGGGTTTCTGCGAGTTTTGAGTATTCGGTCATGCGTGCTCGCAAGACATCAAGACTGGCAGTCCAGAAGGATTCGTCGGTGACATCAATGCCAAAGGCGGCGCCAAGTTCTTCTGCGGTCGCCATTCCGGCGCGGCTCAGGAGATCGTCGTAGCCAGCACGGAAGCGATCTGGATCGGCGTGATATTGGGCGAAGAGACCCAAGCCGAATAACAGACCATAGGTATAAGGCCAGTTGTAGAAGTGACTGCCGTAGTAGTGCGACTTCAAGACCCACATGTGTGGGTGAGCGGTACTTTGATCAAGTCCGTCACCGTAGGCCTCAAGTTGCGACTGCAACATGATCTCGTTGAGTTCGTTGACACCCAATGTTCGGCGTTGACGGCGAGCGAAGACCTCGGTCTCAAAGAGAAAACGACTATGAATATCGACGACTACTTGATTGGCACCCTGTAGGTCGACATCGAGTAATGCCAAACGATCCGTGCCTTGCAACTTTGATAGACCCGCTTCAACGACGAGAGTTTCGCAGAAAATACTGGCTGTTTCAGCGAGTGCCATAGGTAGTCGTTTTTGTAGTGGCGTGCGACCAGCCAACTGGGTGTTGTGATACGCATGACCAAGTTCGTGAGCGGTTGTCTGCGCTGATTCAACGGATCCACTCCAGTTCAACAACACCAATGAGCGATCGTCAACAAACGGCATACAGAATGCGCCACCGACTTTTCCTTCGCGTGGTGCAACATCAAGCCACGACTCGTTGATTGCCCGATCAACCAAACCAGCCAAGTTGGGACTGAACGATGAGAACGCGTTGCGTACTAAAGCCACTGATTCATCCCAGGTGATCGAACCACCGGCGACCGGTAGAGGCGCCATGAGATCCCACCAAGGCAAGGCTCCGGCGTGGCCGAGTAGACGCGATTTAGTGCGCATCCACGAGCGAAAATCTGGAAGTGAGGCAGTGATCGCTGATTGCATCGCATCGAAGGTCGCGCGGCTCACGCTATTGCCATAGAGCGAGGCATCAAGTGGAGCATCCCAACGCCGGCGCCGATTGACAGTGTTGGCCTCACCTTTGATGGCGTTCATTGCCGCTGCACAAGCCGTAGCCACTGTTGGCCAGGCGATCATCTCGGCATCGTAAGCAGCCTTGCGCACTGCTGAATCGCTGTTGGTGGCCAAGCCACGGATGGCTGGCATGGGCATGCGCTTGGTTCCCGATGGTAGATGCACGTCGGCAGTGAGTTGAGATGTGATGTCTCCTTGCAGGCGGCCCCATGCCGATGAACCAGTTGTCGCCAACTCTGCGTAGAGACCTTCTTCGGACTCTTCCATTTGGTGTTCGGAGCGCTCGGCCAAACGCAATAAGGGACCGAGGTGTTCGCGAGCTTCTGTGCTGACAGTAGCGAGAAGTTCGGTGTCATGGTCGCACACGAAATCGGCGAGTCGTGCCAACAATGGGGTGATGCGTGAACCGACCACTTCAATTTCGGACAGCAAAGCCTGAGCAGTCTCATCACGCGTGTTGGTGGCCACTGTGGCGTAGACGTATGCCTCGAGGATTTCTGTTTGAGTCACGACAGCGTTGAACTCCTTGATCGCGCGGTCGAGGCGAGTCCCCATGTCTTGATCAACAACTGCAGTGGTGCCTTGGGGCAGAGCACGAATGCCTAACTCGTCGTACAGCGACTCCAAGCGGCCAACATCGGAGCCCAATAGTTCTAAAGCCGACACAAAACTGCGACTAGTGAATGATTCGTGGACGTCAGAGACGCTCCAGCGCGGCAAATTCTCGATGATTGTCATGATGGTTCCTGAGGCGTGTTCGGGGTGATGGCAGCGACATCGCCAACAAAGGCCCGATCAGTGCGATGGATGCGAAAACCGAGATCTCCATAGAGCGACATTGCGGCCTCGTTGTTGGTGTCGACATAGAGCATTGCCGTGGTGATACCGCGGTCGCTCATATTCATGAGACCAGACACGACCATTGATTTACCGAGACCCTGTCCGCGGTATTTGGGGTCAACTGCAACCACATAAATTTCCCCAAGAACTGGGTCAGTGTCGGTGTGAACCTTTGTCCAACAAAATCCGGCGAGGGTTTCATTAAAATCGTGAAGGATAAAACCGCTGGCATCAAACCAAGGTTCACTGAGTCGTGTTGTCAATGTGGCAAGATCCCAGCCGCCTTGTTCGGGGTGCAACGCAAAAGCTTGATTGTTGACATTCAGCCATGCCTGCTCGTCTTGACCCTTGACGAATGTGCGGACCGCAACCTTGGCCGCTGCGTCGCTGCTTGATAACGGCAGAGATCGCCGCATCTGATGCAGGGTGCGCCCAGGTGTGAGACCGAACTGTTGGGCGACTTGCTCATGACCAATTGTGGGTTCGAAAACCCACCAGTGCACGTGACCGCCTCCGTTGACGGCTACTTCGTGTAGCACTGCCTCAAGCAGTTCTGGCCCGATGAGATGCATTTCGTAACGGTGATGCGGATGAACGACGATTTCCACGGAGAAGGAGTCGTGACCCTTGCTGATTTGGGCATAGGCGACCGGGTGATCGTGATCAGATTCCCAAGCAACGAGGCCAGCGAAGCCCTCGCGGCCACCGTCGACGAGGTCAAGCCAGAGGTGATCGGAGAGTGGACGGTGCCCATCGGCGCGTTCGGCATCACGCAATAGATCGCGAACAATGGCGATGTCATCAGGCTTCATTTGCCTTTTGATGTCTAGGATTCGCATGGGCTTACCCTATCGGTGGCACGGGCTGACGGCTTGAGGATTAGGGTCGAAGACATGGCAGTGAAGAAGCAAGCAGCACCGAAGAAGGCGGTATCGGCCAAGAAGCCGGCGCTATCTAAGAAGGCAAAGTTGAATGCTCATGCGCAAACCACTGAGGTTGCACGCCGTCTCGCCATTGGGTATCCCGAGGTAATCTGCGAGTTGGATCACAAGAACGCTTATGAGTTGTTGTCGGCAACAATTTTGTCGGCGCAGTGCACTGATGTGCGAGTGAATATGGTGACGCCGGCGCTGTTTGTTCGTTATCCCGACCCGTGGTCCCTAGCTGCCGCTGATCCTGCGGAACTTGAAACCATTATTCGCTCAACGGGTTTCTATCAATCCAAGGCGCGAAACTTGATGGGTATGGCGCAAAATCTTGTTGAGCGTTTTGGGGGAGAGGTCCCGAGCGAGTTATCTGATCTTGTGACTTTGCCTGGTGTGGGGCGCAAGACTGGCAATGTTGTGCGCAGTGTCATTTTCGATTTGCCTGGTTTGCCGGTTGATACACATGTGGGTCGGCTTTCTCGCCGACTGGGGTTAACAAAACTTGAGGATCCTGTCAAGGTTGAATTAGAACTCAACAACTATCTCCCAGGGTCAGAGTGGGGATCATTTAGTTTGCGTTTGATTTTGCATGGGCGACGTGTGTGTGATGCGCGCAAACCTCAATGCACTATCTGCGAACTTGCCGACATCTGTCCCTCGGCAGGGTTGCCGGTGATTGGACCAACAACAAAGCGACCTGCGAAAAAGAAATAGTGGTTGGCAACAGTTTTCGAAACTGACGGTCGTCGTCGCGTTCCCTATTGGGTGAGCCACTATCTGCGGGTTGGTGTCCCGTCTGGACTAACTTTTCACCGTCAGTGAAACCGTTCGAACCTTTTTACTTCCCGTCTTAGGTTTCACGGTCACCGTGACACGGCACGTTCCTTTTTTCGTTCCCTTGATCGTGGTGCCGATGACCCGACAAATTGATTTTGAGGTAGATGCCACAACCGCCGTCACTGTCGCCCCAGTGGGAACGGAGAGTCCAGCATAAAGAGCAATCGCTTTAAAGGTTGTTGCTTTTTTAGAACTCAATGTCAGAGGAACTTTAGTGACTTTAAACTTGGGGGCTGAGAAAGAAATGTCTGAGATGGTAACAAGTCGTCCGTCTGTGCCGTTGGCGTCCGCTGTCCATTTGCTCCAAGTGACAGTGTCAGTGCCGGCATCGGACGTAGAACTTGATGCTGTTGTGCGAGCAATGCTGAGTATATTTGTCATGTCCGTTTCTGTTGAAACAATTTTAAACTGAGACTCCAGGATCGTGTCGGAAAGAAAGCCATAGAACGTACCTCTACGCACAGATCCGTCACTCATTTTGTGCGGTCCAGCAATGCCATACGTCAGGGATGGCGTTTCGCCACTCGATACGTCAAGAGAACCCATAACAGCGTTATTGGTGGCAAATAGTGCACCCGCAAACGCCTCGCTGAGCGTAGTGTCGAGACTCAAAATCATTTGCATCCCCAACGTGTCTTGCGTGGATTGCTCGGCGTTACAAACAGTCACAGGAATGGCGCTGCACATTTCTGCGCCTGGACCTGAGTAATTGAGACTCGGATATTTTCCGAGCGAGAACTTCACTCGCGCTGTCCCGCTGTCGCTCCTTAATCCTCGTGTCTTCCAGAAAGTGGGGGCGCCACTCATCCACGTCCATCGAAGATTGCCCCCGATACTGTTTAGTCCAACCGTAAGGTCAAAGACTGAAGTATCCGTGATGCTCGGTATGAGGGCGGTAGTCGGCGCAGAAAAATTGCCTCCCAACTGCCCATCTCCCTTGACGTAGGCAAGTTGGATACTGACGCGGTTAGGCGTGTCATAGCACATAGAAGTGCGGCCTTCCGCGCACAAGTTGATCGGCGCAATGACTGCGGTGATGGCACCTGGAGTTGTGGATGCGACTGTTGTAGTAGTACCACCAGTAACCAGCGTAGTTGTGACGCCCCCCGTCGTGACCGATAACTCGGCAATATAGGGTCTGCCAGTGACTCCGCCTTCAAGGTCAGACCAGTTGCCTTGGCTTGGATTTAAGTTGGGATATGCATCAAGGGAACTTTGGTCAGGGATAAACTCATCAATCGGATCAGCGTGAACCTGAGGAGTTGCAATTAATGATGCAACAATAGACGCTAAAACAACGGTACGAATGAGGCGTTTCATGGTTTCTCCCTAAGAGTCAACATGACCCTAACCCCAAATTTGCTAAGGATCAAGGGTTCGATCAACAACCCGGCGCCGCAGGCAGACTGCGCGGCAGGATGAATTGCAAATACATGGTGCGGGGTTGTGTCGTAGGTATTCGCAGGCGACCAAGTTCACCGATGTTCGCGGTTGATTGAACGAAAAGTATTTCCAAACCGCAGGTTCGATTACTTGGCGAACTTTTTCATCAGATCAATGACCTGTTCGGCCTCGGCCATGATTTGGCGGACAAGGTCACCGGCTGGAATCAAAGTCTTGATTGCTCCGACACCCTGACCCGCGGGCATGAATTCATTATTGACGTCGACGTATGTGTCAATGGGAGCCCCCATGTGGTTTGCACCGGCACGGATCGACTTCATCACTTGCTCAGGAAATTTGCTGAGTTCTTCAGGATGCTCTTCAAAATGTTGAGTCCATTCAGTTCGCACGACGCGACATGTCTTACCTGTGTAGGCGCGTGAAATAACGGTGCCATCTTCGGGGAGAGTGAGCAACGTGTCTTTATACCCTTGCGGCGCATGAGCCTCTGGGGTGGCGATAAAACGCGTGCCCATCCACACGCCATCGGCGCCAAG
>CAMAYS010000037.1:0-18210 GCA_945862545.1 Bifidobacterium breve
AAAGCCGCTGTGCGCGAATTCCTCCAACCGCCATCGTTTTTTGAAGCTCTCGGCGTGCGCTATATCGGACCGATTGACGGTCACAATGTTCGCGAATTAGAAGTCGCATTACGTAATGCCGAAGATCTTTCCGCTGAAGGTCCCATTGTCGTCCATGTTTTAACGCAAAAGGGCAAGGGCTATTCACCGGCTGAGGATGACGATGAAAAGCATCTCCACGATGCGCCCGTGTTTGACCCAGCCGTCGGCCCACCGAAAGCAGTCCCCACTGGCTACACCCAGGCTTTCGCCGATTCGATTATTAAAGAGGCCGAGCAGGATTCGCGGATTGTGGCTCTCACGGCAGCGATGCCTGGACCCACTGGTTTACTGCCATTTCAGGAACGTTTTCCTGAGCGCTTTTTCGATGTTGGAATCGCCGAACAACATTGTGTCACGGGAGCCGCTGGTATGGCCATGGGTGGTCTGCGTCCGATTGTTGCGCTGTACTCAACTTTTCTTTCGCGTGCATGGGATCAAGTCGTGTACGACGTGGCGTTACATCGCTTGCCAGTGATTTTTTGTCTTGATCGTGCCGGCATCACAGGCGACGACGGTCCAAGCCACCACGGCATTTACGATATGGCTTTGCTCTGTAAGGTGCCGGGGATGCGCGTATTAGCGCCATCAAGTGCTCAAGAATTGCAGCAGATGCTCAGTGATGCAACCAAACTGACTGACTCTGGCCCAGTTGCTATTCGTTACCCGAAAGGCAACGCCCACCAGGTTGGCAACGATGAAGTGGGTCATGGCTTGCAGGCCTTGCGCTTACAGCAGGGTGATGGTTCATTAGCAATTTTAGCTGTCGGCAAAATGGTCGCTGCCGCCCAACAAGCCTCTGTCGTGCTGGCCACTCGAGGCATCAGTGCCACAGTGTGGGATGTGCGCTCATGCGCTCCGCTTGACCAAGAGATGTGTGCCGATGCTGCTCGCCACAACCGAGTGATCACCATTGAAGATGGCATTCGCGAAGGTGGCGTCGGTATGTCAATAGCGGCCATCATTGCTGAGATGAGTGCCACTTGTCAGGTTGAATCCCTTGGCGTACCGACCAAGTTCTTGCCTCACGCTAAGCCTGATCGCTTATTGGCACAGATCGGACTCGATTGCGATGGCATACTCAAAGCATTCGATGCACGACCCTGAACAATCGCCCCGCTGATGACTGATGCCTTTTCGTCAATAGACCTCGCCCAAGAATTGACTTTGGCTCTTGAGATGGCGGATGCTGGTGATGCCATTGCATACGCATACTTTGAAAAACAGAACTTCACCCTGTCACGCAAAGCCGATGACAGTGAAGTCACTCAAGCAGACCGTGAAACCGAAACAGCAATCGTTGATTTCATCACCCGACTCCGTCCTACTCACGCGATCTATGGCGAAGAACATGGACACAGCGGCAACGCTGACTCACCCTGGAAATGGGTCATTGACCCCATTGACGGAACATCCAATTTTGTACGCGGTGTTCCGGTGTGGGCGACGCTCATTGCTCTCGTTCACGATGTCGAAGGTCCAGTACTGGGAGTCGTCTCTGCTCCGGCGTTACATCAGCGATGGTGGGCGGCACGGGGATTGGGTGCCTTTGCTAATGGCCGAGAGATCAAGGTCTCCGATGTGGCAACAATCGCCGAAGCCCAAATCAGTGTCACTTTCAATGCAGGTTGGGAAAAAATCGGTGGCACAGCGAATCTCATCGCTCTGCAACAACGGGCCTATCGGGCACGTGGTTACGGCGACTTTTGGCAACACATGTTGGTTGCCCAGGGATCTGTTGACATTGCTATTGATGCCATTGGTCTAGCCCCATACGACAACGCTGCGGTTCAAGCAATTGTGGAAATCGCTGGAGGTCGCCATAGCGATCGCTTTGGAATTCGTGATTACACACAAAATTCGGCGATTTCGAGCAACGGTCGGCTGCACGATGAGGTCATCACTAGTCTCAAGATATGACTGATCTCGTCATTAGCAATGCCACTCTCGTTGACGGCTCGGGCGAGCCTCAGCGCATGTCTGATATCGCCATCAATAACGGCAAGATCGTCGAGGTTGGACCAGCAGGTTCAATCTCAACGACATCGAGTCGCCGAACGATTGACGCCACTGGGCTTGTAGTGACCCCGGGCTTTGTTGATGTTCACACTCATTACGATGCTCAAGTTTCATGGGACCCATTACTCACTCCCAGTTCATGGCACGGAGTGACGACTGCAGTGATGGGTAATTGTGGCGTCGGATTCGCTCCAGCACATCCACAACGCCATCAATGGTTGATTGAACTTATGGAAGGTGTTGAAGATATTCCAGGTGCGGCAATGACCGATGGCATCGACTGGCAGTGGGAAACTTTTCCTGAGTATCTTGATGCTGTTGATCAACGTCAATACGCTATTGACATCGGCACACAAATAGCCCACGGTCCACTGCGCGCATATGTCATGGGTCAACGCGGAGCCGATAACGAACCTGCCACTGCCCAAGATTGTGTCGGTATGGCGATGTTGGTAGAAGAGGCCTTGCAGGCCGGCGCTTTGGGTTTCTCAACCAGTCGCACACCCCTACACAAATCAAAGAGTGGCGAACTTGTGCCGGGGACAATGGTTGATGCAACTGAGCTTTTTGCTATCGCCGAAGCAATGGCAAAAGTTGGTCATGGAAACTTTCAATTCTCACCCGAGCATGTTCGCCTGCCTCATGAGGAGTGGGTGTGGATGAAAGAATTAGCACAGCGTTACGGTCGACCAGTCAGCGTCAATCTCAGTCAGACCGATCAATCTCCCGAACTGTGGCGGAGTGTCCTAGAACTATTGACCGAGGCTCATAGTGAGGGAATCAAAATCTATTCGCAGGTCGCTGGTCGCTCAATCGGAATCATGTATTGCTTACAAGGCAGTGTCCATCCCCTGCTCTTTCATCCCGCCTACGCCGAGGTACAACATTTGCCGATTGGCGAACGTCTGACGGCCTTAAAAGAACCCCACCGCCGGCACCGCCTGATCAATGACATTCCCGACGATGGGGGAATCTTCCAGAAAATCGTCTTTGACAAGTTGGACGGAATGTGGATTGTCAATGGCCCGAACATTGATTATGAACCTCATCGCGAAGATTCAATAGCGGGTCTTGCTGCGCGCAGTGGCATCCCACCGATGCAACTGATTCTTGATCACCTGTGCAGCGACGACGGCAACGCAATGATTTATGCGCCCTTCTTCAACTATTCGTATGGTGATCTTTCCATGGCCTATGAGGCGCACCTGCATCCACATACACGCATGGGACTTTCAGATGCTGGAGCTCATTGTGGTGCAATTTGTGATGGTGGAATGCCGACGTTTATGCTCACCCACTGGACGCGCGACCGAGCCCGCGGGCCGCGCCTACCACTCGAGTTCATTGTCCATCGCCAGACCCGTCAGACTGCGGAGTTTTATGGGTTACACGATCGCGGATTGATCGCCGCTGGGATGCGCGCTGACATCAACATCATTGATTACGAAAATTTGGGATTCGATATGCCGCGCATGGTGTTCGATCTGCCAGCACATGGACGGCGTCTCGTTCAACGTGCCCGTGGTTATCGAGCAACTTTCGTGAACGGGATACAAACTATCGACAACGACGAGTTCACAGGAGAACTCCCAGGGCGCTTGATCCGCGGACCTCAGCGATAAAAAGGATTTTCGCCAGAAGCGTGATCTGTGATATCACGCACTCGCTCAAGGCCTTCAACTTTTTCCACCAAGGTTGTTTGCACACCTTCAAGCATCGTCATCTTGCTCATTGAACAACCGTGACAGCCACCACCCATCGTGAGGTAGGCAGTTCCCTTTTCATCGTGTCCCATGAATGTCACGAATCCGCCGTGTGCTGACAGTGCAGGGTTCACCTCGACGGCCACAATCGCTTCAATCTCTGCTGACATTGCGTCGTCTTTCACAAGACCTTCAACAGATGCCACAATCGGCTTATTGGGGTTGCGAATGACCAAACCACCACTCGCCGAATAGTCAAGTACGGCACCAGTCAGAAGTTCAACATCTTTGGCAGGAATAATGACTTTCATTCCGCCATGAGTACGAACTTCGTCCGTGAAGGCAGCCTTGCGAAACTCGTCAAGGGACAAGTCATATTTGAATTCTTCGCCAGGACCACTCACAATCTCGAGACGCAAACCGAGCGATGTTGCATCTTCTTCGGCATCACGCAACTTAATCAGTTCTGCCAACGAGTCATCAGTGATCGAGATGATGGATTCGTTGAGTACGGAAGTTTCGGGGGAAGCAAATGGGCTGACGGGGGTCATGAACATGACGCTATCTGCCACAGAGGACGCTCGCTAGATCGCCGCCTTGCTTTTCTAGGAAAGACGCACACCGATATTGGTCAGCGGGGCCCTCCACCATCGCATTCAATGCGCTGACCAGTCACATATCCGGATCCATCGCTGCATAGCCACAGCACAACATTGGCGACATCAAGAGGTTGACAGACTCGTCCAAATGGCGATGTGGCATCAAGACTGCGGAGGTCGCCCATTTCACTTTTCCCAGTCATGGCGCGGGCCAAGCGGACACCCATATCGGTTTCAACAAGACCTGGAGCCACAATATTTGCATGAATGCCGTATTTGCGTTCCTCTTTGGCGAGGGTCAAAGCGAGGGCCTCCATGGCCGCTTTGCCCATGCTGTACGGAGCACCGTTGGGACCCATATGCGATGTCGCTACCGAGGAGATCATCACAATGTCGCCTCTATCTCGCTCACGCATACTGGGCAACACACAACGCGCTAAGTGATGTGGCCCAATGGCATGAGTATTGATCAGACGCATGACCTCACCGGGATCAGTGTCAGCCACGGCCTGACCGCGAGAGGCGATTCCAGCGTTACACACCAACAGATCGATGTAACCGAAATCTGCAATCACCTGATCGACCATGAGAGCAACCGCATCGGCATCGTCAACCGATGCGGCGTAGGCGCGCAGTGCCTCCAGCGGCGACAATGGTCGCCACAGTATCTTGGGCAGCTTCCTCGTCCTTGCGATAATTAACTGCCACAGATGCACCATGACTAGCCAGAAGTTCGCAGATAGATCGTCCAATCCCGCGCCCACCGCCAGAAACAAGCGCTACTCGACCTTTGAGTTGATGTTCCATGATGAATCCTCTTTCTAAATATGTCTAACAAGTCCCCATGTGACATTGTGTCACTATGCAAGACGGAAGCAAGAAAGCAATCGTGGCAGCCTTTGGCGCCAATCTAGGAATCGCAGTCGCCAAGTTCACTGGATTCGCTCTCACCCGATCAACAGCCCTGTTAGCCGAGGCCGTGCATTCCCTCGCCGACTCCGGCAACCAAGGCCTTTTATTGCTCGGCAGCAAAAGGGCACAGAAAAAACCGGACCGCAAGTCCGAGTTTGGCTATGGACGCGAGAGATACTTTTGGTCCTTCGTCGTAGCACTGGTGCTTTTTTCTGTGGGAGGCCTATTCGCCTTATACGAAGGAATCCAAAAATTCTCCCACCCTCACGAGACGAAGAGCGTCGCTATCGCTGTCTCAATTTTAGGAGCAGCAATTTTATTGGAAACATTCTCATTGCTCACCGCGCTTCGCGAAGTTAAACACGCCAAGAAGCCCGAGGAGACAATTCGAACATTCATCCGAACCAGCAAACAACCAGAACTACCAGTGGTGTTACTTGAAGATATTGGGGCTGAAATTGGTCTCATACTGGCACTCGTCGGCATCTTGCTCGGCCACTACACAGATGAACCGCGTTGGGATGCCGTGGGGTCAATTTCCATTGGAGTGCTCCTGATCGCTATTGCCGCGATCCTGGCTGTCAAATTAAAGAGTCACCTCATCGGCGAGGCGGCGCTGCCAAGTGAAGTGGAAAAGATCGAGATTGCGATCACTAGCCATGCCAAGGTGCTACACCTCATCAATCTGCGTACTGAGCATGTCGGACCTGAAGAATTAATTGTCGCTGCCAAAGTTGAGTTTGATCACTCCCTATCTGTCGCCGACTTATCGCTTGTGGTCAATGAACTTGAAGCATTAGTGCGCCGTAGCGTTCCGATGGCACTTTTCATATTTATTGAACCAGATATCTCGCGCCCATAAATCTTGGGCTAGGCTCTCAATCACACAACGGGGAGCTCACGAGATCAGTGTGCTGAGAGGGTGATTGCTATCACCGACCCGAGAACCTGAACTGGGTAATGCCAGCGGAGGGATTTGGATGATAGGTAGCGGACAACTCACACGAGCCCTGATTGTGATCGGTGGACATGCCCCCATGTCCCAAGCGCTCGCCTATCTCGATCCCGACACGGTCATCATTTGTGCTGACTCGGGACTGGACCATGCCTTGGCCCTTGGTCTCACACCCAACGTGTTTCTCGGCGATATGGACTCTGTCTCAGTCGCATCTCTTGAACGTTCTCGCCATGAGGATTGGGAAATCATCACCCACGATTCCGATAAAGACCAAACAGATACAGAGTTGGCTCTTGCCTACGCAGTTGCACACAACTTTCAACATGTCACACTTCTGTGGGGTTCGGGTGATCGCATAGACCACATCCTGGGTGTCATGGCCGCCTTGGCCGATCCGTCACTCAGCGTCATGAAAACTTTGCTTGCATGGATTGGATCAGACCGCGTGGAGATTTTGCACGGTCCGAAAAAATTAGACAGTACTGCGCCGATCGGAAGCACCCTGAGCCTGATCCCACTAGGTGGTTCTGCTCACGGGGTCACGACCGCAGGTTTGATGTGGAATCTTGACAACGAGGAATTATCAGCTCATAGCGCCCGCTCAGTGAGCAATCGGGTCAAGAAAACTTCGATCCAGATCAGTATTAATCGGGGCGTCTTGGCAATCGTCTATCCCGGTTTTCTCACTACCCCTCAAGAGCATGAAAGCAGCCAGCAATGAAACATTCCCTCGCCTATAGAACATCACGTCTTGTCATCGCTCTGACCTTTGTAGGTCTCACGGCCTGTGGATCAGACTCGCCGAAGACACAAGAACTGACGCTGCTTGCATATGAATCATTCACTCCCCCTGCAGGAGCCTTCGATGCCTTCACAGCTCAAACTGGAATCAAGGTCACGATCGCATTATCGGGCGATGCGGGAGAGATGGTTGCCAAAGCTTCGCTCACCGCTGGCAACCCAGAAGGCGATGTGATGTGGGGCGTGGACAACACTTTCATTTCGCGAGCCACCGACAGTGAAGTCTTCGATGGCGAACCTGTGGCTGTTGACTACGGAGATGTCTGCGTGAACTATGACATTGCAGCCTTAGCCGAACGCGGCATTGAGGCTCCAGAGACACTTGATGATTTACTCTCTAGCCAATACGCATCCATGCTGGTGATCGAAAATGCCACGACATCCTCGCCTGGATTGGCTTTCCTGCTGGCGACGATCGCCGCCTTCGGAGATGATTGGCCAAACTATTGGGAGAAACTCATCGACAATGATGTGCTCATTGTCGAGAGTTGGAGCGATGCCTATTACACCTCATTCACTCGTTATGGTGGCGATCGCCCTCTTGTCGTGAGCTACGCAACAAGTCCACCAGCTGAAGTTATTTTTGCTGATCCACCAATGGCCCAAGATGCCCCTGCCCCGACGGGTGTCGCCACCGAAACTTGTTTTCGACAGACCGAATATGCGGGTATTCTTCGCGGAACGAATGACCCAGCGGAGTCACAACTACTCATTGACTATTTGATCAGCAAAGATTTTCAGACACTCCTGCCCGAAAGTTTGTTCGTCTATCCCATCAACGCCGATGTTGAGTTACCTGAGTCGTTTATCAAATACGCACCGCAGATCTCTCAGCCCTTTACTCTCGCTTCGAAAGACATCGCTACATATCGCGAAGTGTGGCTCGAACAATGGTCGGATATCGCCCTGCGATGAGCAAATTTTGGACTCGTCTCGCCAGTGCCCCAGCACTTGTTGTGGTGGCTGTGAGTACGGCAATCCCATTATTGGCGATCAGCGTTCAACACATCGCGTCCGCTGATATTTTTGCTGTCTGGCGGCGGCCAGGGGTTACAGACGCGCTGTTTTTTTCTTTGTGGCAGGGAATGTTGTCAACGGTTCTCACCTTGGCCTTCGGACTCTTTCCGACATGGGTTCTTGCGCGTTACCGATTCGCCGGTCGCTCAATCTTGGTTGCTCTCGTCACAGTGCCATTTGTTCTCCCGACAATTGCCGTGGGTGCTGCCTTTTTAGCAGTGCTACCAACTTCGTTACATCGCACTACCTGGGCCATCTTGTTAGCGCACATCTTTTTCAATATCTCTGTCGTCGTACGAACTGTCGGCCCGCTGTGGCGATCCGTTGACCAAGGACTCATTGAGTCGGCACAAACTTTAGGAGCATCGCCAGCGCAGGTGTACCGTCATCTCCTTCTCCCGATTGCCCGCCCCGCAATCATCTCCGCAGGATCATTGATCTTCGTGATGTGTTTCACCTCATACGGAATCATCCGAATTCTTGGAGGCCCTGGTCTAGCAACACTCGACATCGAGATCTACCGTTGGGCCGTACAACTCGGCGATATCTCTGGAGCCACAGTTCTTGGCATCACTCAAACCTTATGTATCGCCTGCGCTTTTGCGTGGTGGTCGCGCTCACAAGGAGCACAATTCTCCAAAATTGGAGATCGCAACAGTGCTCGTGCCCTAAACAGATCCTCGCGAATCATTGTCTTTCTCACCGCAACAGCATTTACCGCACCCCTCGGAGCTCTCATTTTTTCTTCCCTACATACTCGTGATTCGTGGAGTTTGACGGGGTGGAAAGTTCTTTTCGGTCTACAAGATATCCGTGGTCTGGACATTGACTTGCCCTCATCACTTGCGACTTCGTTGCTCTACGCACTTGCTGCCACGGCCATTGCAGTGCCCGTGGGAATGGCAGCCACGGCCTTCGCCCGACGTCATTGGATTCACACCGCCGTGGTTCTGCCGCTCTCAACATCTCCCGTTGTTCTCGGCTTAGCGATCCTCATTACCTATGACCGTGCGCCATTTGATTTTCGCTCAAGTCGGCTATTGATTCCTCTCGTTCACGCCGCCATCGCTCTGCCATTCGTCATGCGGGCCACGATTGCGATTGGGAATGTCATTCCACCCGATCTCCGTCACGCGGCGGAAACCTTAGGTGCCAGTCCTTGGCGACGCTGGCTAAACATTGATCTACCTCTCCTCCGCCCTGCCCTAGCAACCGGGGTGGCATTTTCTCTTGCCATGTCCTTAGGCGAGTTTGGGGCAACCAGTTTTCTCACGCGTCGCAATTCTTCAACCTTGCCGATTTCAATCGCCAATCTTTTTAGTCGTGCAGGCGATATTCCGCGTAGCACCGGCATGGCTGCGGCGACTTTATTGATCTTCATCACTGGTCTTTTGGTCGTCAGCGTTGATCGGCGTTCTTACTCATGAGCCTGTCAATTCGCCATCTCTCATTTTCTTATAATGAGCGAGAACTGCTGAATAACTATTCTCTTGAAGTGGCAAGTGGACAAACCATGGCGATCGTCGGACCTTCTGGTTCGGGAAAATCTACTTTGTTACGACTCACTGCCGGATTACTCGTTGCAAGCCACGGGGAAATCCTGATCAATGGAATCAATGTCAGCGCTACTCCCACACACCTGCGCTCTGTCGGTTTAGTCTTTCAAGACAATCAGCTCTTTACGCATCTCAACGTTTTCAATAATGTGGCTTTCGGATTAAAGATGGCTCATCAAAGTCGATCAGCAATCGCCGCGCGTTGCGAGGAATTGCTGAATCTTGTGGGGCTGACAGAACACTCGCAACAGTCGGTCTCCACTTTGTCTGGCGGGCAAGCCAAACGAGTGGCCCTGGCGCGGGCTCTAGCCCCCAAACCACAAGTACTGTTACTCGACGAACCCCTCACTGGACTTGATGATGAACTTCACGACCGTTTAGCAACTGATCTGCGACAGATACTGCAGACGTCCAAGACCACTGCCTTACTCGTCACCCATGATCTTGCTGAGGCCCGAACCATTGCTGACACAATCACCCACATTCAATAACCTCACTACCCATAGGCTGATGCAATGAATATTGCTCGACATCGAGATCACGCAAAATGAGTGTCACCATTCGCTTTGCGATGACCGCCGAGGTGCGACCATTGCGTCTTGAAGTTCTCCGGGTTCATACAACAAACAAGTCAGTTGACTTTGAAGGCGATGATGACGCCACGACGCGACATTTGGTTGCCGTGGATTCGCACGGGGAGATCGTTGGTGTGAGCACATGGTTAGAGCGACCTCTTGACCAACAACCTCATCTGCGGGCGCTACAACTGCGTGGCATGGCCACGGCTATCTCTGTCCAAAACCAAGGAATCGGCGCCCTGATTCTGGCCGCTGGAGTTGACCATGCGCTGTCGTTGGATGTCGATCTCATATGGGCCAACGCTCGTGATGCAGCCCTCAATTTCTACAATCGCAATGGCTTCGTCACTACTGGTGAAGGATTCATCGAATCAGTCACCCGACTCCCCCATCATCGCGTCATCAAATCCTTGAAATAAATACCGAGGTGCTGACCGCAACCCCGCATCAGACGCACACAGTCAAAGATGCCAGTCTGTCAAGAAATCGCCACCCATCTCGAGACCCTGATTGAAAATGAACTCGTCGATCTCCTGCGCCTGAATTCCAATCAAACTTGGATCGGCCCTCGGCGCTCAAACTTGGAGAATGAACTGCAAAAGATCCGTTGGATTCTTGGGCGAAGCATTGAAATTCTTCAGGTGACGCCCGACCTCACGATGTAATTCTGGTGAGTTACTTGGCCTTTGAGCCTGAGCGACTGGCAGCCATGTACACATCTCTGCAAAAACTCGGCGATCAACTACAAGTGGTCGTCCACCGACTGAATTTCTCTTTGTTGTATCTTCCAGAGGTCCATGGACAACTGCATTACTGCCGCTCCCTCATCGAAGGTCAGCAGATCGTCATTGGTAATGTTTTGAAGAGCGATCTCAATTTCTCTCACATGGTTCCAAGCCCGATAGCTATGGGAATTCGTTGCCGACTTGATGACTGGCTCAAGCGCAACCCTGGCTGGTGGGCCGAAGCCACGCACCCTCAGGCAACGCGTATCGATGAACTTTTACGACCAGTCGCCAATGACCCCCATATCGCCGGAAAACTTATTGATGACACTTCTTTTCTTGCCCCACTTATTTACGGAGCACATGACACATCAATCATTGCAAAACTGTGGTTATCTGCCACCGACCCGCGTACGACAACAACTCACATTGCCGGCCAACGAATCATTCGCCTTGTTCGCGCCGTCTTTGAGGAACATGATTGGAATGATGGCATTGCCCCAACGTGGAATGACCTGATTGATCAACGACGGATTGAAAAAGAAGTAAAGGATCTCTTGGGACAAGTCATCGCCCCATGGCAAATGCAATTCAGTGGTTTGGCCCACCAGTGGAACTGGGATGTACAAGAAGGTCTCGTACGACTGCGCGATGTTGCCCGTTCTCGGTCGGCGGCACTTGCTCTCGCCAACGGATTGGCCGATTCATTATTACTTAATCTTCGGGTCCTACCGCTGAATAAGCAATTACGACTTCAGCATATTGATGACGTGGCTTTCAGCATTGGATCCTCTACTGAGATTTTTCAGAGAGCGAAAATTGATCAAGCAGAATTTCAAGCCTCCAATATCGCAACCCTGCTATCACTCCCCTCTCAATCACCGCTCCGAGTACCGTGGCCATTATCGCTCGCTGTCTCTCAAGCCACTCGCTCGCTCGCACGGGTCTTTGATGATTCCGATGAGATCGCTAAATCATCAGCGATTGACAAGATCAAGAGCCGTGAGGCCTTAGCCGGCATCGCCTATTCCGCGGTGTGGGTCTCGGCGCTTTCACAAGGGCGGATCAACGAGCAAACTCTTGAACCGCCCGCGGAAGTGCAACTTGAACTACAACACACATTTGACTCAATCATTAATCAGGCTGACAGAGGTGAACTGTCAGCAATGATCAACGATTAGCCAGGAATCTGAATGTTGGTACTCAAGCGAATACTGCTCTGCGAATCAGGCTCGAGGAAAATTTCCAACGTCCACAGCCCAGGGAACAAAATCCCTACCGAACCCGAGAAGTGATTTGGTGCAATTTCCGTGACAGGCACAGCGATCGTCGGGACCTCCGAATCAGGCAGAGTGAGTCGCATCGTTATATTTTGCACAGGATCCAAAGCCCCACTCGGAGTACTGATCGTGACATGAATTTCGTTGTTGCCAGTCCGCCCCGGAGTCACAGCGATGTTGCTAATCGTGTCACCATTCACCGCTTGCACGAGATAGACCGAATCTGGCGCTGTCACTTCCGGCGAAGCAGCAACCAGTGAACTGGTGACGCCGAAAATGATCGCGACCAATCCCAACTCAAGAAGTAGAACACGTCGGATTGACACGCTGTGCCCACGGTGAATGAGCCATCTCGCCACGCCACCGAGGGTCACGACCGCAATCGCGATGGTGGTCTTGACCACAAGAGTTTTTCCCCACGTTGTCTCAGTGATATCGCTGAGAGCGGGAACCAAGTGCCATGTTTGCCATAGGCCTGAGAGAACCGCCAGCGGAATAGCAATTGTGGCCATTTTAGAAAATTTCCTGACGACCTCTGCAAAGTCGGTCTTCTTTGCCAAGAAAGCCATCGCCACTAATCCACCTGTCCACAAAATGACGCTCGCAAAGTGGACCGCATCGATAGCAATCGCCAAGTTTGAACTTGATGAAGCGCTGGGGTGACCTGCTGCCGAGAAAGTCAAGACCACGCCAGCACCCAGCAAAACAGCGCTTGATCTCCACCACGAAGTTGCTGAACGGTGAAAGTTTTTACGCAATGCAATCAGGAGACCGAGAATCCCCAGCAGCAAGATCTCACGAATCAGGATTGCCCGGCCTTGGCGGGTGTCCAGGACATCGGACCACAGCGAAGTACTCCATACATCGGACCACTTGCCAGCGATCGCATAAGGACCCTGAGTGACAAATAATGTAACGGTGCTCGCGAAACTCAAAACCCAACCAAGGCCGACAACTTTTGACAAGCGGCGCGAACGAATTCCTCCACCAACCATCATCGCTAAACAACCCAATAACAGGCATAAACCAGCGAAGCCAGCGAAACGCGCGATGCCCATGACCCACGACAAACCTGCCGGACCGCTTTGCCCCGACAAGACATTATTAATCAAATCTTGTGTGGCTAGCACACCCTCAGCAGACCCAATTTGAAACGTGTACGCCCCATCTATTGCATGTCCATCATCAGATAGTGCGCGCCATGCCACGACATACAGACCATCAGGGATATTGGGCACTCCACCAGCAATCAAAACCGCTGGATCCTCGGGCGATACCAAGGCTTCACCCACGACGATGCGTTGTCCATCTTCGTTATACATCTCGATTGAACGCGCCACAGGCGTCACTGCTTCATTGAAATAAAGAATGATTTCCTTCGGGGCTGATTGCATGACCTCAGCAGGTGCCGGAGATGATGAATCCAACTCACCATGCGCCAAAGCTGGCGACGCCCACAGCAATGAAATAAATGCTCCAGCCAACAAAACTTTTAGTGTTCGAAGTTTCAAGATTCTCCTCATCCCATTAAGCCGGCAGGCGGCAGACCTTCAATACTGACACGACCGAGCAACCAACCAAGGCGTTGAGCGGGAGCCAAGGTGCGAACTTGGCTGGGTAAGTCATTGAAACCCATAGGTCCATGAGCCTTGAACTGCATCGTCATCCCCGGTAGGTCATGACGCACATAGTTCAATGACCACGATTCAGGCCCATCACAGCCGAGTTCTGACAATCCCAAATCGCCCTGATGCACCTCGACCTCCCTCCAGCGTCGCAGTGGCAAATCAGCCACACTGGCTATCGCTCCAGAAACCATTCGCGCGGTACCGAACCAACCTTGACGAGCACTCGCGATGGCACCTTCAAGGTCATAAATTGAGCGACGCACATCCGCCACATGCTCTGTGGCTGAGCGCTGCGCGGCATCCTCAATGGCTGCCACCCGCGCCGACATTCCACCCTCATACTGATCAATGATCTGACCCTGCTCAGCGGCCAAAAAAATGCGCCGAATGCTGTCACCTTGCTGAGTGATGTGGGCGAGTACATGACCCACGGTCCAACCTTCTAACAACGAAGGGAGTCTCACCATCTCATCAGTCAAGGCCTCAAGATCAAGAAGTAACTTTTGATGAGACTGGGCTAGTCCTTCAACGACGCGATTAACAACAGTAGCGTCGAAAGTACTCCCCACGCGCAAAACTGTAGTTGCCTCAGTGCTCATTGAGTGTGTTGAGTTGGCTATGCCAGCAAAAACTGTGCCTATTTCTTTAGCAAGCCTATTTCTTAAGCAAGCGGGACTGTTCTGCGCGGTACAACAACGACGGTGCCATCTTCTTCATGATGCACGCTGACCGAAACCCCATAAAACTCTGACAAAGTTTCAGCCTTCAATACCTCTTGTGCCGGCCCGCTGGCCACACAATGACCTTGATGCAGTAACGCTAAGCGATCGCTATAGAGGCCAGCCAAGGTGAGATCATGCATCGCTGAGACAACGGTAAATCCGTGTTCACGGCGCAAACTGTCAACGAGTTCAAGGGCTTGCTGTTGATGACCGATATCGAGCGCTGTCGTGGGTTCGTCAAGCAACATGATTGGCGCCTCTTGAGCCAAAGCCCGAGCAATCACAAGTCGTTGTCTCTCACCACCAGACAAAGTTCCCAAAGGACGCATCGCAAAAGGCTGAAGATCAAGACGTTCAATAACTCGCTGAACCATCATCCGATCTTGCTTAGTTTCCTGACCAAAATATCCAACATAAGGATTGCGCCCTAATAAGACATACTCAAAGGCAGTCATATCGTCAGGCATTGCCGGTGACTGGGGAACGTGAGCCACGAGTGCCGCACGTCGGCGCGCCGAACGCAAATTGAGCGGCGAACCGTCCACCAGAACACTTCCCGAATATGCCACCAGTCCGGCGGCTGCACGCAATAGCGACGACTTGCCAGCACCATTGGGACCAATCAGACACAGCCACTCCCCTGGATGCACCGTGTCGTTGAAAGAAGTGACGGCTACGGAACGACCGTAGGAAACACTGACATCAATAAAAGACAGCGAACTCATCGCGACGTACCTTGCCGTGAACGTAACACCACGATAAAAAACGGTGCCCCGAGAAATGCGGTAACTACTCCAATGGGTGTCTCTGCAGGATCAGACAGGATCCGTCCAGGGATATCGGCGATGATCAAAAAGGCTGCTCCGAACAAAACTGTGAGTGGCAAGATGCGACGATAACTCGATCCCGCTAAGAGTCGTACAACGTGCGGGACCACAATGCCGACAAAACCAATCAGACCGCTGACACTGACGACTGCTGCCGTCCCAAGAGTCGCGGCGATCACCACCGTGAGGCGAATGCGAGTCACTCGCGCGCCTAAAGATTGGGCTTCATCGTCGCCAACACGAAGTACATCGAGGAGGCGCCGATGCCACAGCAGAACTCCCGAACTGATGATCACATACGGCAAGACCAAACGCACATCGCTCCATGTGGCTGTCGAAAGGCGACCAAGAATCCAGCTGTACACCTGACGGACAACATCGGTATTTCTCTGCAACATAAAAGTCTGCAACGCTGTCGCCAGCGATGTGACCGCAACACCTGCCAGCACCAAAGTTGCCGAGGAGGTTTTGCTTGACCCAAAAGCAGACCCAACGGTGTAGGTCGCTAGTACCGCCAGCAGACCACCAACGAAGGCCGCTAATGGCAACGGGTCAATGGGCCATGATGAACTCGCTGCCCGGCCAGTCACAATAACAACCGTTGCACCGAGGCCTGCCCCGCTGGCTACGCCAAGAAGGTACGGGTCAACAAGTGGATTACGAAAGACCCCTTGGAATGAAGCGCCGGCTAAAGACAACATGCCTCCGACAATGCCGGCCAGCACAACTCGCGGCATGCGAATCTGCCACAAAACCGTACTTTCAAGTTTGCTTGCACCTGAATGCACACTGATCCATGGGAGATGATCCAACAACTCGCCGGGAACTCTCCACCACACAGGACCCGCTGGGCCAATCATTGCCCCGAACAAGAAGGCACATCCGACAATGATGCACGCCATTGGCATCCACCACGATCTTGGAAGTTGCAACTCCTTGTTCGGGATCATGACTCAACCTCCTACGAGAGCGTTTTCAGGTAGGCGTTAACGCCATCTGATAACACTTGGACAAACTCAACGAGGCGCGGACCCCAACGGGACGCTACATCGTCGTCAAGTTCAACAATTCCCCCGCCTTGAACTGCCGAGAGAACTTCCCAACCTGGGCGAGCCGCAACGGAAGCAGCGGTGACTCCGCAGCATTTAGTGTCCGACAGGAAAATCATGTCGGGGTTCTGGCTGACGATGAACTCTGCGGACAACTGCGGATAATCGGTGTCGCCCTGCGTTGCGTCAGCGATATTTTGCAAGCCGAGAGCCGCATAAATTGAACCAATAAAGGTGGTGCTCGTGACCGAATAATTCATGTCATCAAGTTCATGATAAAAAGAAATCGGCTGATCGAGAGCGGGTGCTTGGGCAATGATCGCGTCGATATCGCTCTTCATTGAAGTTGCCAGAGCCGTTGCCTCATCCATACGTCCGACCACAGCACCCAGGTCTTGAATCTGCGCGTATGCCTCATCGAGAGTTGTCGGGGCACTGCTGACCCATGACTTGATACCAACCGCCGTGAGTTGTTCGGCTAGCCCCACGAAGTCATCACCGATCACAACGAGATCGGGCTCATAAGCCGTTATCGCCTCAACACTCGGTTCGTAGGCCGCAAGATCGGTGAGAACGCCGGCTGACTCGGCAGGATAATTGGACATTGAGTCAACGGCAACGACTTGCTCACCGGCGCCCACGGCATACAAAATCTCCGTATGCGTCGCTGATAACGAGATGATCTTTTGCGGAGCCTCAGAGACGACTTCTGTCGAATCTGTGGAAACCGTGGTATCACTTCCACATGCGGCGGCGATTGACGAGAACGCCAGCAGCGTTCCGATAAGAACGCGTCGCCTTAATTTCTTGGCACTAAATTGATTCGCTTTCATTGAAGCTTCCTCCATTGCTTTGAGGAAGCAAGAGGAGTACGTGGAACAGACGAGCCGTTCGACGCGATCCGCCCTTGCCTCGAGGGTTGGTCATCGCACACAGATCAGGCGACCGGACTCGTCGTTATCAACTTTCGTTGAACGAACTACCGTTGCGGGACAGTGCCGGGATCTCACCGGACTTCGCTGTTTTCTATGCCATCGACTATTGCCGACGAGAGCAAACTAGCACCCCTTGGTCGGGCATCAAAGTTTTTCTTTACCTACGGTCGACCAGATCAGCGATCCGGCGGATCCCCTCTTCAAG
The DNA here is from genome assembly GCA_945862545.1 of Bifidobacterium breve. GTDB lineage: Bacteria > Actinomycetota > Acidimicrobiia > Acidimicrobiales > Ilumatobacteraceae > Casp-actino8. The sequence goes on from CAMAYS010000037.1 coordinate 17,593, forward strand.
ATCAGCGTCGCCAAGAGCAAATGAGAACCTTGCAAAACCAGCAGTTCCAAAAGCCTCACCAGGCACGATCGCCACTTTGACTTCCGACAAAATAATATCGGCGAGATCCATACTGTTGCTGGCGGTCTTGCCATTGAAGGTCTTGCCCAATAGCCCACTGACATTCGGATAGCAATAGAACGCACCCTCAGGCTCAAGACAAGTGACGCCAGGAATATCGTTCAACATGCGATGCATCGTGCGACCACGTCGCTCGAACGCTTCGCGCATCATTGAAACCGCCGACAGGTCACCGGCAACTGCAGCAAGTGCCGCTGCTTGTGCAACGTTGTTGACGTTGGATGTGGCGTGACTTTGGAAGTTAATGGATGCCTTCATCACATCGATCGGTCCGATCATCCAGCCCACGCGCCAACCAGTCATTGCATATGTCTTTGCCACACCATTGACGATCACGCATTGATTCGCTAACTCAGGAACAAGAGTCGGCATGCTGGTGAATTTATGTTCTCCGTAGGTGAGGTGTTCATAAATCTCATCAGTGATCACCCAGATACCACGCGAGACCGCCCATTCACCAATCGCTTTCACCTCTTCTGGTGGGTAAACCGAACCCGA
>CAMAYS010000038.1:0-18198 GCA_945862545.1 Bifidobacterium breve
TAGGCAACGTTTCTATCAAACTGCATGAGACCGATTCAGCCGATGTCATGGAAGTGGCGGGCCGTGGAGAATTGCAATTGGCAGTACTCATCGAAGGTATGCGCCGTGAGGGATTTGAATTACAAGTCAGCCGCCCAGAGGTCATCACCAAAGAAGTAAATGGTAAGAAGTTCGAACCTCTAGAGCGCGGTGTCTGTGACGTACCAGATGAGTATGTCGGAGCTGTCACTCAAGCATTAGCACCACGTAAAGGACGCGTCACTGACCTCAGGTCTGGCGATCCGGGTCGTTCAGTCATTACGTTTGAATGTCCGAGCCGAGGTCTGATTGGTTTCCGTTCGTTGCTGATGACCGCGACTCGTGGTACGGCCATGTTGCATCAAAACCATGCTGGTTGGATGCCTTGGTGTGGCGAACTACCTCATCGTTTGGGTGGCGCGATGATTGCTGACCGTGAGGGAATGGTCACGGCGTATGCCCTTGACAACTTGCAGTTGCGTGGAGAGTTATTCGTTGAACCAGGTGAAAAGACCTATGAGGGAATGGTTGTCGGAGAAAGTTCGCGTGGCGATGAGATGGTCGTGAACGCGGTCCGCGCCAAGGAAAAGAACAACATTCGAACCCATAGTCATGATGACGGTGTCAAATTAGCTGCACCGAAAATTCACACACTAGAGACGGCTATTGAGTGGATCGGCGATGATGAACTCGTGGAGATCACTCCTAAGGCAATTCGAGTTCGTAAGCGATATCTCAATCCTGAAGATCGCAAGAAGGCCTTTAAAAAGTCGAACTAAAGGCAAGTTATTTGCGGTTTCGCATAACAGGATGCGCTATCGGGACTGCTGTTGGACGTTCAAGAATTTCCACGAGCAAGTCGTAGATCTCCTCGGTTACAGTCTCGCAAATTTCCTCTTTGAGGTACTTGTATACGGGCTCTTTGCCAACAAAAGCATCAGAGTTTTCAGTACACCACCAATGAAGATCATCCCCACCTGCGCCCCAGTCGCGACGTTTCCACTCGCGGACCACAGTACTGACCCATCCGTTTGCGTCAGTGTTGTGTTCAAGGCGCAATGGTAACTGCCAACAAACATTCGGCTTCCAATCAAGTGGGCGCTCATTAGCCTCTGTGGCGGCGATATGAAATGCGCAACCAGCGCCACCGGCAAAGCCAGGTCGATTGAGGAAAATGCACGCGCCATCCACTCGACGAGTCATTGTGTCGCCATCTTTATTGCTCTTCAAAAAGCCTTTAGTCTTGGCTTTGTCTTTGAATTGCCAGTTCTTCTTTGTCAAACGGACCACTGCTTTAACAACATTGGCAACATCTTCCTCATCAACGAAGTGGGCACCGAGCGAACAGCAGCCCTCGTTGAGTTCAGGCGTAGCGACATCATGAATTCCTTGGCATCCCTCACCAAAAATACATTTCCACGATGAGCGCATAAAGGTGGCGTCAAACGTCCATGTGCGCTGATGGTGGGGATCTTCAAAACTGATCATTTCATGCAAATCCTGATGACGACCAGAGAGTTCTTCTACTGGAACGACGGGAGCCGATTTCCGGACTCGTACGGAGGTGGCGGGGACTGTCTGACGTTTACTCACTCGGACAGGTTAGGGCAATATCTCTCTATCAGGCGGGTACCCAAGGGTAGGATTTGAACGATATGAATTTGCCTCCGCGGACCGCTCAAGAACTTAGAACGAGCTTCCTTAAATTTTTTGCTGAACGCGATCATACGGTAGTGCCGTCAGCCAGTTTGATTCCTCATGATCCAACGGTCTTGTTCACCGTTGCGGGTATGGTCCCTTTTAAGCCGTACTTTGTTGGTGATGAGGTTGCGCCGTACAGTCGGGCAGCCACCATTCAGAAGTGTGCTCGCGCCGGTGGCAAGCACAATGACCTTGATGATGTTGGGCGCACAAAGCGTCACCTCGTCTTCTTCGAGATGATGGGCAACTTTTCATTCGGTGATTACTTCAAGACCAATGCGATTCCCTGGAGTTGGGAATTCGTGACTGAGACTTTGGGATTTGACGGAGATCGTATTTGGGTGACGGTCCATACCAGCGACGATGAGGCTGAGGCAATGTGGCATGAAGAGGTCGGTGTACCTATGGATCGCATTCAACGTCTCGGTGATAAGGACAACTTTTGGCAAATGGGGGACACAGGGCCCTGTGGACCATGTTCTGAACTGCATATCGATCGCGGGTCCGAATTCGGCCCACCAGGTGGACCGTTAAACGATCCGCATGGAGATCGTTTTATGGAGTTTTGGAATCTTGTCTTCATGCAATACAACCAGTCAAATGATGGATCACGTGTCCCTCTACCAAAGCCATCCATCGATACGGGCGCAGGTCTTGAACGAATATTGGCTCTGCTGCAGGGCAAGGACAGTGTCTGGGAGACGGACGCTATTTTCCCGATCGTTGAGGCTGCGCAATCGGTGACAGGGTCGAGTTACAAAATCGGGGATTACGAAGATCGAGCGAGTTTTAGCTTGCGGGTATTGGCCGAACATGCGCGGTCAAGCACGATGCTCGTTAACGATGGGGTCTTTCCTTCTAATGAAGGTCGTGGCTATGTGTTGCGGCGAATTATTCGCCGTGCAGTTCGCCACGCCTACTTATTGGGTACCGAAAAATTGGTGATGCCAGCGCTTGTTGAGTCCGCAATCGGCACTATGGGTGAGGCGTACCCAGAAGTTTTTGCTCAAAAGGATTTCATTTTGGGTGTTTTGACAAAGGAAGAAGAAAGATTCCGACAGACACTAAAAACTGGTCTTTCTATTCTTGAAACTGAGTTGAATCAAGCAGATGAAAATCATGTGGTGTCGGGTTCCACAGCGTTCTTGCTACACGACACCTACGGCTTTCCTCTCGAGGTCACTCAGGAGATCGTGGCTGAACGCGAGCTCTCAGTTGACCTCGAAGGTTTCCGCATGGAGATGGATCAGCAGCGTCAGAGGGCAAAGGCAGCGCGTAAAGGCAATGTCGCTGACGACTCTCGTATGGATCTCTACCGAGAGGTGATGGAATCGCATGGTACGGGTGGATTCATTGGTTATGAACGCGAATCTTGCTCAACGAAAGTGCTGGCGATTATTCCCGATGATGAAGGTCTTTTTGATGTCTTCCTCGAACAGACTCCATTTTATGCGGAGAGTGGTGGCCAGGTTGGGGACACAGGGTTTCTTACGTCCTCCTCCGGAAACTATGAAGTTCTTGACACCACCTACGCATTGCCGGGACTACGTCGGCATCTGTGTCGTGTGATATCTGGAACACTGCTGATTAATCAAGAAGTAGAGGCCAGTATTGACGGTCTGCGTCGTACCGCTATTCGACGCCACCACACTGCGACACATATTTTGCATTGGGCACTTCGCGAGGTTCTCGGCGAGCATGTCAAACAGGCTGGCTCTTTAGTCAACGATGAACGGTTGCGCTTTGACTTCAGTCACTATGACTCACTCTCTAGTGAACAACTGAAGAGTATTGAGGATCTTGCGAACACTCTGACGCTAGACAATGCCGCGGTGACATCACTAGAAACCTCTAAAGACGAAGCCCTAGAGAAGGGTGCGATTGCTTTTTTTGGTGATAAATATGGCGATCGGGTACGGGTTTTGTCAGCCGGACCATCTGTTGAATTATGTGGTGGAACCCATGTCACCGCTACTGGGGATATTGGATTGATTCACATCATCTCTGAAGGATCTGTCGGCGCCAACTTGAGGAGAATTGAAGCCGTTGCTGGCATCAGGTCGCTCGAACTTTTGCAGCGGGAGCATCGTTCCTTGAATGAGGCGGCCTTACTTTTGGGTACAAGTTCGCAGGAACTTTTATTTGGTGTGCATCGTAAACTTGATGAGTTCAAGGCGGTGCAAGAGGAGAACAAAATTTTGAGATCACGTCTCGCTGTATTCGGAGCCGCAACCTTGGCACAAGGGGCAACTGATGGCATCGTTGTAGCGCGCGTCGATGAACTCTCACCTGGCGATCTTCGCGAATTGGCATTGGCCGTGCGGCAACAGGTTGGAATTCGTGCTGTCGTGCTCGGTGGACTAACTCCCGAAGGAGGTGTTTCGCTTGTCGCCGCAGTGACACCCACTAGCGGTCTCTCGGCAGCGGCGTTGATTAGAGATGCCGCCAAGGCGGTCGGGGGCGGCGGTGGAGGCAAGGGAGATATCGCCACGGCCGGTGGAAAGCTTCCAGAACATTTGCCCGAAGCTTTACGTCTCGCCGAGGTGGCGGCTCGCTCCTGATGCGCGCCCTTGGTATAGACCTCGGAACAAAGAGGATAGGTCTTGCTGTGAGTGACCTCAGCGGAACCATCGCTAGCCCACACAGTGTTCTTCTGCGAACAAAGTCTGTTCGCTTAGATCATCTCAAAATTGCCGAAATAGTTCAGCAAGAAGAAGTTGAGATTGTAGTGATCGGTCTTCCATTATTGATGGCAGGTGGTCATGGACCTGCGGCAAAGGCCGCCACCATTGAGGCTCGTCGACTGAGTACGGTTTTATCTGTGCCTATAGAAATGTTCGACGAGCGTATGACAACGGTGGCCGCAGATCGTGCCCTCAAGGAAGCGAACTTAAGCGCCACAGCACGTCGTCAATATGTCGACAAAGTGGCTGCGGCGATCATGTTGCAGGCATGGCTTGAAAGTCGGCATCTTCGTGAATGAACCTCAGGATGTGGATCATGAACACCGGGTCTTGCCCTCGCTAGTGGTGAATGGCTTTCTCAGCAAACGGATCGTCAACATAGTCGCGTTGCTTTTTATTTTCGTGTTTGTCGTCGGTGTAGTCACTTTCGGAGCCCACAAATACTGGTATCTCCAACAAGTCAATCCAAGTGGGCAGGCTGATGCGTCCGAAATATTTTTGATCACTGAAACAGATGATCTATTAATTTTGAGCAAACGCCTGAAGCAAGAGGGTTTTATCGTCAATGATTCCGTGTTTCGTTCTTACGCCTCCTCAGAAGGAGGTCTTGAGATTCTCCCCGGTTATTACACTCTTCGGCCCCGTGATCACATGGGAAATATTTTGCGTGTTTTGCGAACCCCTCCGAATGACACTCTGAGCAAGGTCACCTTCCCAGAAGGTTTCACACTGGCACAAATCGCTGAACGCCTGAATCAAGGTGTCCCCTCCATTGATGCAGAGGATTTTCTTGCAAAAACCGGTGACGCCGAGTTGACCACCTCAGCCGTGAGATCTGTGTATCAGCCTGATTCAGTGACATCGCTTGAAGGGCTTTTGTTTCCTGATACATATCTGATCTCTGGGGACAAATCTGCGACTCAGGTAGCCCAAGAAATGCTGAAGTTGATGGAGCGTGTGGGTCGTCAAGAAGGATTAGATGATTCGCTGAACCTTGTTGGGCGATCACCTTATGAAGTATTGATTATTGCTTCAATCATTGAAAGGGAGGCAAAAGTTCCGCAGGATCGACCCAAGATTGCCAGAGTGATCTACAACAGATTGACGCTTGGAATGCCTCTTGAAATTGATGCAACACTTTTCTATAAGCAAAATTCTGAACTCTCTTTTCCAGCGCTGAAAGCAATGGACACACCTTTCAATACATACATGTACACAGGGTTGCCACCCACCCCCATTTCTAATCCGGGTAGAGATTCCATTGCCGCTGCCTTATCCCCAGCACCAAATCCCTCTGCGGGGAATACCCTCTGCCGTGAAATTCAGGATGGTTCGCCGTGCATTTATCTCTATTATGTTCTTTCAGACAAAGACGGGAATCACAAGTTCGCCGCCACTTTCTCGCAACATCAAGCCAATGTTCAAGCGGCAATCATCGCTGGAGTCCTGTGATATGAACAGTGAAAGACGAATTAGCGCTCAGACATCCGTGGTCGGCGTTATTGGTGACCCCGTGCGTCACAGTTTGTCACCAGTCATCCATAACGCTGGTTTTCGTTCTTTGGGCGTGGATTGGGTTTATGTGGCCTTCGAAGTTGCTGCTGGCAAGACGGCCGACAGTTTGAGTGCCCTGCGGACACTCCATCTACGCGGTTTAAGCGTCACCATGCCGCATAAAACGGAGATGGCGACATTGGTTGATCGAAGTAGCGCTGCCGCTATCGCACTTCGCAGTGTTAATACGGTTGAAGTTGCCAGTGATGGCGCACTAGTTGGCCACAGCACCGATGGTGAAGGTTTGCTTCAGAACCTTCGCTCTCATGGTGTGCAAGTAGAGAATTTGTCGGTGCTTGTCATAGGCGCCGGCGGTGCTGGGCGCTCAGTCGTGGACGCTCTGACACGTCACGGATGCAAACGAGTAATCGTGGCCAACCGATCCTTAGATGCCGCTGTGTTTGCCACTGGATTAGCCCCTGTCGGCTCTCGGGCTATCGCTCTCAGCGATGCACCTGCCTTACGGCGTGCAACGCAAGAATGCGACCTGATTATTCACGCCACCAGTATGGGCATGGGGGAGACAGGGTCAGAGTCAGTCCTACCCATGCCGGATGACCTGTTACAACAGCGTCACATCGTCGTGGATCTCGTGTATCACCCACTGAACACTGCTTTATTGCGGGTCGCCGAAGAAAAAGGATGTCAAATAGTTAATGGCTTGGGGATGTTGGTACATCAGGCGGCCCTTCAGCAAGAGATTTGGACTGGTCATCTTCCCGATATTCAAGAAATGCTTTCAGCAGCCTCACAGGCGCTGTCCTAGGCGAACGGTAACCTGATAAACGATGTTGCGTTATCTCACCGCCGGCGAATCCCATGGACAAGCGCTAGTTGTCATTATCGAAGGTTTGCCTGCGGGTTTACAAATCACAGTTGAAGATATCCAACTGGAACTTTCACGTCGTCGCCTTGGCTACGGACGTGGACCACGCCAGCGCTTTGAGGTGGACGAAGTGACCTTGATCGGGGGAGTCCGACATGGTCGAACACTCGGTTCACCAGTGGCCATTGAAATCAAGAATACCGAATGGTTCCGTTCTGATAAATGGCATAAAGAAATGGATCCTGCACCAGGGGCGACTCTTGATCCCCTCACCAAGGTTCGTCCTGGACATGCTGATCTTGCCGGAATGCAGAAGTACGGCTTCACCGATGCGCGAGATGTTTTAGAACGTGCCAGTGCGCGGGAAACTGCTGCCCGAGTTGCCGCAGGGGCTGTGGCGAAGGCCCTTTTACGCACAATCGGCGTGGAGGTTATTTCACATGTGATTCAGATGGGATCCGCCAAATCCGTGAGGGCCACTCGTCCCACACCTAGCGATCTGAGTGTTGTGGATGATTCGCCTGTTCGTAGTTTTGACCCAGTAGCCGCAGCTTTGATGATTGCTGAAATTGAGCAATGCGCCAAGGACGGAGATTCACTAGGTGGAATCGTCGAGGTGCTGGCCTATGGATTGCCGGTCGGACTCGGCAGTCACGTGCATTGGGATCGGAAATTGGACGCCTTATTGGCTCAAGCGATGATGAGTATTCAGGCTGTCAAAGGTGTTGAAATCGGTGATGGTTTTGAAGTTGCTGGACGCCGCGGAAGTTTGGCTCACGATCCCATTCATTGGGATGAGGCAACCCAGAGTTTCGTACGAACGGGATCGCTGTCTGGTGGTACCGAAGGTGGCATGACCACTGGCGAGTTGCTCGTCGTGCGGGCGGCGATGAAACCGCTCGCAACATTGAATAAGCCAACCCTGCCGACTGTTGATGTGATCACGAAAGAAGCGGGAGTGTCATTCAAGGAAAGAACCGATGTCACTGCCGTACCTGCCATGGGAGTTGTCGGTGAAACAATGGTTGCACTTGTTTTGGCTGCTGAAGCCCAACGCAAGTTCGGTGGCGATTCGGTAGCAGAATTTGTACGCAATGCTATTTCTGCAAAAGAGTCAACGCAACAGGCGCTATGACTCAGTCGGCGCAAAGCCCCCACATTGCCCTCATTGGTCTGATGGGAACTGGCAAGAGTACGGTTGGGCGTCGTTTAGCGAAACGTATCAATTACGGTTTCTTTGACACTGACGATGAACTGCAATTATCCACTGCTCGATCTGTGCGCGATATCTTCGCCAACGATGGCGAAGAGGCATTTCGCGACCTAGAGGCACAGACCCTCGGTGCTGCCTGTGAGCGAGTTGAGCCATTAGTGATTGCGGTCGCTGGTGGAGGTGTGTTGCGTCAGAGCAATCAACTGCTCATTTCCCAGATGACTCATCGGATCTGGCTAACAGCCGATTTGGATCTCATCACTCGCAGAGTGAGTGCGCGTGCGCTGAGCAAACAAGGTCACAGGCCGCTCATTGACGATGACCCACGGGCACGTTTGACGCAGTTGTATAGCGAACGGAGTTCTGTGTATGCCTCGTTGGCGACTTCGACCATTGACGTCACAGACCTCAAAATCAACGAGGTTGTGGATGCTTTGACAACTATTGTGACGATGGAGGTGGCGCCATGAGTCTTGAAACTGTTGTCGTTAATCTGGGTGACCGGTCTTACCCAGTTGTGGTGGGTCACGGAGCGATCACTTCATTAGTCGACCTCATTGGGCCCACTGTTCAACGTTGTGCTGTGGTCACTCAAGAGGGAATACCCAGCGATGTTGCTCTTCCCATGGAGAGTAAGCGCTTTGTGATTGAGCGTGGCGAGAAGACTAAAACTCTCTCCACAATTGAATCGCTCTCGCAAGGCTTTGCGGAGATGGGGTTGACTCGTCACGATGTGATCATCGCTATCGGAGGAGGAATGGTGACAGATGTGGCTGGTTTCGCCGCCTCCACATGGCATCGCGGTACGCCAGTCATTCATGTCCCGACAACTCTTTTAGGTATGGTTGACGCTGCCATCGGAGGCAAGACAGGTGTCAATTTGCCGCAAGGAAAGAATTTGGTGGGGGCCTTCTGGCAGCCCATCGGCGTCATCTGTGATTTGGATGCATTGTCCACGTTGCCCGAGAGCGAGATGCGCTGTGGTTTAGGCGAAGTTGCTAAATACCACTTCCTCACCGGTGATGATCTTTTGTCGTTGAGCCTCGAGCAGCGCGTTGCTCAATGTGTGCGAATCAAGAGTTCTTTTGTGGAGAAAGATGAACGCGAAGGTGGGCAACGAGCTTTGCTTAATTATGGTCACACCTTGGCACACGCACTAGAAATTGTCGGTGGACACCAGTTGGCCCATGGTGAGGCCGTCGCTATTGGATTGGTTTTTGCTGCTCATTTAGCGCACGCCATGAATCGTATTTCAAGTGAACGCGTGGATTACCACGAGTTAGTGGTATCCAAAACGTACGGTTTGGCATCTCGCGTACCTCCCGGCATGAGCGTTGAGTCGTTGCTCAATGCCATGTCCCGAGATAAGAAAGCCGTATCAGGGTTAACTTTTGTCTTGGACTCAGAACACGGTCCGCAAGTGGTCTCCAATGTCTCCTCAGACTTAGTTCGCAAGGCTTTGACATCATTCATGTCCTTGGCATAAACCGTAGATAGTTGATTTGTTGCCACTCGGGATGTAAAGACGCTCCATCAGTCGGCCCTGAGCAAGTATCGTCGGGGTGTGGCCACAATCTTGTTGATACATGGACCGAACTTAAATCTTTTGGGTGAACGTGAGCCCGAAATTTATGGCACCGCGACTCTTGTCGACTATGTACGAACCGTCACTACTGTCGCTGCGAGTGCCGGCTTTGAGGTGGAACATATGCAGACAAATCACGAAGGCGTCATCGTTGATGCAATTCATGCGGCTCGTGGTCGGGTGCAGGCGATTATCATCAACGCTGGCGCATTTACTCACTATGCATGGAGTATCCACGATGCTTTGGCTACTTTCGCTGGTCCAGTTATCGAAGTTCATATTTCTGATCCGATGACTCGTGAGCCATGGCGCCATCTCAGCGTGATCGCTCCAGTAGCAAGCCAAACCATTGCTGGTTTGGGGCTTTTAGGTTACGAACAAGCTGTCGCAGCAATTGTTCGACAGATCGGGTGACCAGCATCATGTCTGGTGAACAATGGCATGATCAGCGCCTCGTGCGAGTGCGCGAACTTTTAGGGCAGCAGACAGCTGTTCAAGGAATTTTGCTCAGTGATCTGAATGACATTCGCTGGCTCACGGGTTTTACTGGATCAAGCGGCTGGTTGCTGATCACGGCGGCTGATATGTGGTTGTTTACAGATGGGCGTTACACCGAACAAGCAGCCGCACAAATCAATGCGGTGGGTGTTGCGGCGCAAGTTATTGAGTGCAGAACCCAACAGAGTGTGTTTGAGGCCCTCGCACATCGCCTCAGTAAGAGCTCACACATTTGGTTTCAAAGTGCACACGTGACATTTGATGTGTTTCAATCCCTAAAGACTTCGCTACCACTTGACTTAGTTCCTGCACCATCTGCTTTAGGGGCAATCCGACGTATCAAAGACGCCGGAGAAATTTTGCTCATGAGTGAGGCATGCGACATTGCTGATCGAGCACTCGCTGGTGTATTACCAATGTTGCTCAGTGAACCATCAGAGAAAAATGTACGCGACCAATTGGATTACCTCATGCGTCAACTCGGTGCCGACGGTCCTTCATACGACACCATCGTGGCCACCGGTCCGATCAACGCGGCGCGGCCACACCATTCTCCAACCGATACGCGTATTGAGGAGGGGCACACATTAATCATTGACGTCGGGGCGTTGGTCAACGGTTATCACTCCGATATGACGCGTTCTTATGTCATAGGGGAGATGAACGGCGAGCAGGTTCACGCCTACGAGGCCGTTCGAGAGGCTCAAGCGGCCGGTGTAGCCCTTGCGGGTCCTGGTGTGGCAACTCGAGATGTAGATGCGGTGTGTCGCAAGGTGCTTCAAGGGGCAGGACTCGCAGAGATGTTCAATCATGGGACAGGACATGGTGTCGGACTCCTGATTCACGAAGATCCCTACCTAAATTCCTCTTCTACGGCAATTCTTCAACCAGGAGACGTCGTGACTATCGAACCTGGGGTCTATCGTGGAGGGTTCGGCGGCCTACGAGTAGAAGATCTCATAGTGATCACCGAATTATCTAACCGAACTCTCAACACATCCCCCAAGGAACCGACATGCCTGCCATCACCACTAACGAATTGAAAAATGGAATCACTCTTGAGTTGGAAAATGGCCTTTTCCAAGTGGTTGAATTTCAGCATGTGAAGCCCGGCAAAGGTGGGGCATTTGTACGAACCAAACTTCGTAACGTTCGCACCGGGAATGTTTTCGACAAGACTTTCAACGCAGGAATTCGCGTTGAGCAAGCCATGCTCGACAAGAAGGATATGCAATTTCTTTATCGTGACGGTGATGACTACGTGTTCATGGATACCAAAACATACGATCAGTTGAACGTTGCTCCAGTTTCCCTTGGGTCAGCAATTGACTACATCGTGGAGTCAATGGTTGCGATTATTGCGATTTACAATGATGAGATTGTCTCTGTCGAAATACCCGCTTCGGTTGAGATGCTGATTGCCAAAACCGAGCCTGGTATTCAAGGTGACCGCGTTTCGGGAGCACGCAAGTCTGCTGAATTGCAAACTGGCAAAACTATTCAGGTTCCGCTGTTCATCAATATTGGGGACAAAGTAAAGGTCGACACTCGATCTGGCGAATACCTCACTCGGGTCTGATCCTGATGGCTCAGCGTCGTTCACGCACGCCGAATATTGATCCACGTTCACAATCTCGCGAGAGAGCGCTGACTTTGCTTTATGAGGCAGACACCAAAAACGTCAGCGGGCATACCGTCATCGCTGGTCTCGTTGAGCCTCCTGACACGGTCTCGCTGTTGATTGTGCGTGGTGTCGCTGACAACCAAGAAGTTATTGATGGATTGATTAGTGAGCACGCTGATGGTTGGACGATGAATCGGATGCCCTGCTTAGACCGAAATATTCTGCGTATGGCTACCTTCGAGTTGCTGCATCGTCTCGACATACCACAGGCCGTGATTCTTGACGAAGCAGTGCAGTTAGCGAAGACGTTTAGTACCGACGATTCAAGTCGCTATGTCAATGGCGTACTTTCGGCAATCGCTAAATCTTCGCGTTAGTGAAGTGATTCGGGCCAATTAATTTTGCCTTGTGCAGCTTGAGCCACACTGGCCAATGTGAAACCCTCTAAATGATGTTTCATGTGATCGCCAGTCTGTTTCCAGATGGCTAAAAGGACGCACTGCCCTTCGTGATCACAGGCTCCGTCGGCGTGAGGCTCTCCGAAATCGCCCAAACTAATCGGACCATCTACTGCGGCGATGATCTCGTTCAGACGGATGTCTTCGGGTGCTCGTGCCAGTGTGTAACCGCCACCGACGCCTCTTTTTGACTTCACTAAACCTGCACCCTTGAGGGCAAGAAGGATTTGCTCTAAATAAGGTTGCGGGAGACCGGTTCGTTCTGCGATATCACGTACTGAGGTCGGAAGGGGCGTCTCAATGTGCAGAGTGAGCGACAATAAAGCCCGACAGGCATAATCACCCCTAGTAGAAACGCGCACCCTCGTATCGTAGAAGGTCAGCGCCCCCTTTGTACGAACTTGTGCCAATCCCGCTCGTTGCGGGAGTATCTCGGACGCCTACGAGCAATCTTGGAAAACTTTTCTTTGCCTAAAAATGGTGCTCCGAGAGACACCCATGGGGGAGAATGTAGATATGACTGAAAAGCCAGTGATTCCCAACTACTCAGGTCCCAACCTGACAGGAATCATGCCTGGTTGTCTACTGAGAGGTCCGGGTCAGCGCCCGCAATGGTTCCCTGAACCCTTACAAGGGGCAACAAAGATTGTCTTGTTGCTACTTGATGGATTGGGCGCCGAGCAACTAGAAAGCCATCGGCATGTGGCGCCAAATCTTTCTTCAATGACGGGAGGCAAAATCACCACGATTGCCCCAAGCACCACTGCGAGTGCCCTCACAAGTCTGGCCACGGGTGCCAGTCCCGCTGAACACGGCATTGTTGGCTATCGCATGGATATGGGTGACTCGATCATGAATAGTTTGCGATGGTGGTCGGATTCGCGAGATCTCCGCAAAATTCATCCACCAGCACTCGTGCAGCCCATTCCGCCCTTTGCCGGTATGGACATACCAGTTGTCAGTCGAACAGAACTTGAAGGCACAGCGTTCACCGAAGCTCACTTACGTGGAACCAAGCCCTGTGGCTGGCGAGCAGCGAGTTCCATCGTGGCGCAATGCGTACGATTAGTGAACTCCGGTGAACGGTTTGTCTACGCCTATTACGATGGTGTCGACAAAATCGCCCATGAACGGGGTTTCGGTCCGTTCTACGACGCCGAGATCGCCGCTGCTGATTGGTTGGTGGGTGCTTTGTTATCTGCATTGCCCTCAGGCACAACCCTCGTCGTAACTGCCGATCATGGTCAAGTGCAGATCGACGAACCCGCCATCAAACTTCCGAAGGACTTAATGGAGTGTGTTCATCACCAGTCTGGTGAAGGACGCTTTCGCTGGCTCCATGCGCGACGCGGTAGCGAAGATGATCTTTTGAGCATCTCTCAGGCTCTTTTTTCCCACCAGGCTTGGGTCGTCAGTCGGGAGCAAGTGGTTGAAGAAGCTTGGCTTGGTCCGAGCAAAGGAGCCAAAATGTCGGACTCTGTTGCCCGCAGATTAGGCGACGTGGCATTAGTTCCCTTTGCCGATGTGACGTACGAGGATCCCCTCGATTCAGGACCCTTCCCACTGATTTGTCGTCACGGTTCGCTCACTAGTGCCGAAATGTATGTGCCGTTTTTAGCCGCAACCGTTTGATTGCTTGGTGTACTTTGAGAAGTCGAAAAGAGAAGGAAGTTAAAACACATGAGTAACCCTGAGTTGCAACAACCCGACCAGATCTTGAGTGCGGAAAGTGGGCTTGGCAATGAGCGATTATCGACCAATGAGGTCAATGTCATTAATTCTGTGACAGAACCCGCCAAGGTCATGCGTATCGGTTCTATGGTCAAGCAATTATTGGAAGAGGTGCGTGGCGCTGAGTTGGATCAGGGGAGTCGCGAACGCCTTGCGGAGATTTATGAACGCTCGATTGTGGAGTTGACGGATGCTTTATCGCCGGACCTCCAACAAGAGCTCACGATGTTGGCTTTACCTTTCTCCGATGGCATTCCTAGCGAAGGTGAACTGCGTATCGCTCAGGCCCAACTGGTGGGCTGGCTCGAGGGGCTATTTCACGGCATTCAAGCGGCGCTCTTTGCCCAACAGTTAATGGCTCAGCAACAAATGGAGCAGATCCGTCAGTTGCAACCAGGACCCTTAGGGAACAAGGCTGAAACTGGGTCACATAATGCTCCACTCCCAGGAACTTACTTGTAGCCCACTGCTACTGTTTCTAAACCACATAGATGAAGTTTGTCAGTCGAAACGTTCGGCTGACCTGAGCAAAGTAGGAGGTGTATTTTGGGCGACTCATTCACCCATTTACATGTCCATACCGAGTTCTCGATGCTTGACGGTGCGGCCAAACTTGATGAACTAGTCGCAAAGGCAGTCGCCGATGGCCAAGCGGCGCTTGGTATGACGGACCACGGGAATATGTACGGCGTTCTCGACTTTTACAAAGAATGTCGGGCTCAGGGTGTGAAGCCGATCATTGGTACCGAGGCGTACATGGCCTACGAGACACGGTTTGAGCGTCCGAACAGACGAGGCAAGGTTGATGACTCTGGCGGAGATACTGAAGGTGGCAAGAAACTCTATTATCACCTCACTTTGTTGGCAGAAAATAGTGTTGGCTACAAGAACCTCATCAAGCTTTCGAGTTTGGCGTTTCTTGAGGGTTACTACTACCAGCCACGTATGGATTGGGAATTGCTAGAACGCCATCACGAAGGTTTGATCGCCACCACAGGTTGCCTGGGTGGTCATGTTCTACAGGCGCTCCTGAACGGTGATTATCAAGATGCCAAGCGCAAGGCAGCAAGGTTGCAAGATATCTTCGGCAAGGACAATCTCTTTGTCGAACTTCAAGACCATGGGCTCGCGGCCCAGACGAAGACAAATCCCCAACTTTTAGAGATCGCCCAAGAAATTGGCGCTCCAGTCATCGCGACAAATGATTCACACTATGTGCATCGCCACGATAGTGAATCCCATGATGCGTTGCTGTGTGTACAAACGAACTCTATGATCGCCGACCCGAATCGATTCCGTTTTGAGGGGACTGAGCATTACCTAAAGACCGCCAATGAGATGCGGCATGTTTTTCGCGAAGTTCCCGAGGCTTGCGATAATACGTTATGGATAGCCGAGCGAGCTGACGTCACCATTGAGTTTGGTAAACCGCAATTACCAAACTTTAATGTTCCTGAAGGCTTCACAGATGACGCGTCGTATTTGGATCACCTGACACGTGAAGGAGCGAAGCGACGCTGGGGCGCAAATCTGAGTCCCGCCGTTGTCGAACGTTTAGCGTTTGAGACCAAGGTCATCGCCGACATGGGTTTCGCCTCGTACTTCCTGATTGTTTGGGACCTTATTGAATACGCCAAAAAGCGGAATATCCGAGTCGGCCCGGGACGAGGTTCTGCTGCTGGTTGCGCTGTCGCTTATTGCCTCGGCATCACCGAAGTGGATCCGATCCGTTACGACTTGCTTTTTGAGCGGTTTCTGAACCCCAGTCGTATCTCAATGCCGGACATCGATATGGACTTCGACTCGCGCTATCGAGAAGAGATTATTCACTATGCGACCGACACGTACGGACCAGAACATGTGGCTCAAATCATCACATTTGGAACAATCAAAGCACGAAATGCCGTGCGTGATGCGGCACGTGTTCTCGGACACCCGTACGCCATGGGTGATCGTCTAGCAAAAGCGATGCCACCACTCGTCATGGGTCGCGATACTCCGTTGAAGTATTGCCTTGAACTTAACGACAAATACGCCGACGGATATCGAGCCGCTCAGGAACTCCGAGATCTATACGATTCAGACGACGACGTTCGTCATGTGATCGATGTGGCTAAGGGTCTCGAAGGGTTGAAACGTTCAGTCGGCATTCACGCCGCTGCAGTGGTGATTTCGAAAAACCCGTTGACTGATTATCTTCCCTTGCAACGTCGCCCAGAGACAGGCAAATCGGTTGAGGCGGGGCAAATAACGACTCAGTTCGATATGCATGGAGTTGAAGAACTGGGACTGTTGAAGATGGACTTCCTTGGTCTACGAAATCTCAATGTCATCACTGACGCCAACAGTTTGATTCAAGTGGACCATCCGGAGTTTGATGTTGACAAGATCTCCTTTGAGGACCAAGCGACATTTGAACTGCTGGGGCGGGGGGACACAATGGGTGTTTTCCAACTCGAGTCCACGCCGATGCAACAGCTTCTACGGTCAATGGCCCCCACGAGTTTTGAAGATGTTTCCGCTGTGATTGCGCTATATCGGCCGGGTCCGATGAGCGTCAATATGCATAACGACTTCGCTGACCGAAAAAACGGGCGCAAGAAAGTTGTCTATTTCCATCCAGACGCTGAAGAAGTCTTAGGTGATACTTACGGTTTGATGATCTATCAGGAAAGTGTGATGCGCGTCGCCCAACGCTTCGCAGGTTACACCCTTGCTGAAGCTGACAACCTGCGTAAGGCTTGTGGCAAGAAAGAACGCGCATTGATGGAAAAGGAACGCTCCAAGTTTGAACTTGGATGCGATACCAGTGGGTATGGTTCCGATCTTGGTAAGCAATTATTTGACATCATTGAGAACTTTGCCGATTACGCGTTTAACAAGAGTCACTCCTTTGGGTATGGGCACATCTGCTATCAAACAGCGTTCCTCAAAGCGAATTACCCCGTGCAATATTTTGCTGCTCTATTGACGAGTGTGAAAGACAATTTAGAAAAGGCCGCTGGCTATTTAGTTGATGCTCGGAACAGCGGCATTACGCTCGGGCCGCCGAATATCAATATCTCCGACGTTGATTTCACTCCACAAGTGACAGAACGCGTGATCTACTTTGGCTTGTCGGCCATCAAAGGGATTGGGCAAGCCATTTGCGAACGGATCGTTACCGAACGAGCGCTGAATGGCCCCTTCGAGTCATTCCATGATTTTGCGATGCGAGTTCCAGCAGATTGTCTCAACAAAAAATCCACAGAGTCCTTTATCAAGGCAGGTGCATTTGATGGTCTCGGTCACCCACGTCAGGGGTTGATGGCAATCTACGAATCAATCGTCGATGATTCATTGGCTCGCAGATCTGATGCAGATCAAGGTGTTATGAGTCTGTTTGATGTTTTTGATTCCGAACCAGGAGCAAAGGTCAATTTCAATATTCCTATTCCCGATATTGAGTATGAGAAATCAGTCAAACTGAAGTTTGAGAAAGAAGTGCTGGGTTTATATATCAGCGATCATCCACTTTTCGGTCTTGAGGGGATGCTCCGCAAACATGCCACCTCGACAACCGCCGACCTAGAGGATTTGGAGGGTGGCGAGATCGTGACATTGGCGGGAATCATCACTAAAGTTGACCGCAAGGTCACCAAAAAAGGTGACCCCTTGGCCATTATTCAACTTGAAGACCTCTACGGCAGCGTTGAATTAACGGTGTTTGCAAAAACTCTTCTCACACACGGACACAAGATCGTTGAGGACGGTTTGGTTGCTGTTAAGTGTCGTTTTAACCGCCATGATGAACGGATCAGTGTCCAAACAATTGAGTTCACGCCACTCACAGTTTCTCACCGCCAGGAAGAGCTTCGTCTCAACCTTCCTGCAGTGGCCCTTGATCCTGAGACAGTCGCACGTTTGAAGGGCATCCTGTCCAGTTATCGGGGATCTTCTTATGTCTTCTTGCATATCGGCGATGCCAAGATCCTCAAACTAGGTGAGGAGTTCATGGTTGACATTGATCGAGTGATTCCCCCTCTGAGAGTTGCCTTTGGCGCAAGCGTTATCCTGTAACGGGGCAATTCTCTGCTGTGGTGAGCAGGTGGTTTCGTGTTTAGGGCGTCAGAAGTGGCAGAATAAGGTTGTGGCTGTTTTGTGGCCCACAGTAGGGAATAATTCAGATGTCCGTTGAGGTGGAAACAAAAGATAGTGCGGCCCTTTCTGAGGCTGAACTAGAAGCTTTAGCCCTCATGGGAGGGTCATTCGACGCCCCGAGGTTGCTCAAGGCCCAACAAGATTGGGTTTTGTGTACCACGGCTAC
>CAMAYS010000039.1:0-17505 GCA_945862545.1 Bifidobacterium breve
GCACTTTCAATCTCGCCGTTGACAAAGCCAACCGCAGTGAGCACGCCCTTACCTCCGTAGCGACGACCACCGTCACGCAGTTCAACGGCCTCATGTTCGCCGGTGCTTGCACCCGAGGGAACCATTGCCCGACCTCGGGCACCAGAATCAAGTTCAACTTCAACTTCGACTGTGGGGTTACCCCTGGAGTCCAAAACCTCTCGGCCGAAAATACTGATGATCTCGCTCATGACACCAAACTAGTGATTCCGACGCCCAAACCCATCAGGCTTAGAAATGTTGTTCGGCAGCCAATCGCTGAGCGTTGGTCACATTTCGTAGGGCGACCTCGGGGTCAATGCCTCGTGAGCGACACTCAGCGACCACTTCAAGCAGATGCAGACCTAGATCAGAGATGTCGGATAGTGACTGACTGGCGGTGGTGATCGGGAGGTTGGCTTTAGCGGCTTTCTTCAAAACGGCAGAAGCGTAAGCCAATGAACCAGTGGCCGGGGGTATGTCATCGAAGGGTCCAGCAATGATCCCCTTAGCCAGTTTTTCGGCTTTTTTGATGTCATCCCATGATTGCACCAGCATCGCCTGATCGGGTTCTTGCTCGGCGCTACTTGAGGCGAAAACGTGTGGGTGACGACGAACCAACTTGTCGTGAATGCCACGTGCAATATCACCCATCGTGAATCGTCCTTGCTGCTCGGCGATCGCCGCGTGAAACTCGATTTGGTACAGCAGATCACCAAGTTCTTCCATGAGATGTTCATCACTCGCAGGATCATCGATATTCAGAGCCGCTAACGCATCAACAACTTCATAGGTCTCTTCCAACAGATATGTGGTCAACGATTGATGAGTTTGCTCACGATCCCATGGGCATTCTCGGCGCAAGGTACGGGCAAGTTCGTGAAAGGCAATGAGGTCGCGCCCGACAGGGCTGCGCAAGGCTGGAATAAATATTGAAGTGAGATGGTCGGCCTCAAGAGTGTGATCGAGTTCGCTCCAGGGAACAGTGATGACCACTTCATCGGCGAGACCAAGATGATGCAGAATCACCACCGGCATGTCGTCATTGCTCAGATCCGCTGAATCTTCGGCAGCCAATTTGATATCGGAAAGAACCCAATTGGCATGGCAATGAGCCACGAGTAGCGGACCACTCAGCCCTGCGGCGGCCGTTGAAAATTGGTGACCATCAATTAAGTGCACACCTTGCTCAATGGGGTCAATGCCCAATCGAGACCAAGCAACTTCCAAAAACCCCATTGCTGGTTGCACGATGCACTCAACCCGCGGATCAGCCAGAAGTAGTCGGACTGTTCTCTCAAGTATCAGTGGCGAACCAGGAACGGCGTATAACACTGCACCAAACTTGAGAGCTGCTGCAACTAAATCTTCGGTGATTCTGGCGTAGACCGCATCAAAACTTGTTGCAGATTCATAGTGTGCATCAAAACTTATTGCATCAGCAACGAGATGTGCGCTGGGGTGTTGTGTCGTCCTCAGATAGCGATGTTGGTGAGCGGCGATTCGTTGTTTGGTGAAGTCGGTGATGAATTCGTCCCCGGCAGGGCCAAGACCAATGATTTCAATAGTGGGCATTAGCTCAGGGGCACGATGCTCTGCGACTCAAGATCCCAGCGTCCATATTGTGGGTTCACCCAAATTTTGGCGCTCTGCATAATCGGATCAGTCACATCGGTGACAGCATTGCCTGCAATCAGAACTGGGAGATCCGCAGATACTTCGTCGTATGGACGGATCAAAAGAATGACCCAACCAGCGTTGGGAATTTCGAAGGGGACTGACAGTCCTCCAACTGGCACATCTGCGAGAGCGGTGAGGAAGTCAGGTGCGAATTGATTTTCGTAGATTTCTTGACTGATGCACTCCGACCCACTGGCTTCGTCATTGATGACGCCGCCGTTGGCCCCAGTTGCGTCAACAGAGAATTGCTGAGCGGTTGCTGCGAAATCTTGGCCCGCAGATAGGAGAGCGGACACTAGGTCCATCTGTTCTTGGGTCTCGGTCAAGATCGCCCGCAGACACACGGCACCAGATTGAATCGCGCCTTGGTCGTATATTTTTTTTATTTCTTCGTCCCCAAGTGCGAATGCCTGAGATGCGGCCGCCTGAGCCGATCCAGCGAGAACATAAAAATCTTGGACATGTTGAGGAGCCTCGTTAAAGCCATTGGCTTGTTGTAGACCCTCGAGTGCTAACGCGCGATTCTCGTCGGAGATTTCTATGCCAGCGTCGGTTAACGCTGCGCGCAATACCTGTGTTGAGACCCAGTCCTGTAGAAAGGCTTGTGCAGAAGTCGTCGTGATGTTGCCGCTGGCACTGAGGGCTGACGGAACAGCCAGAGAAAATCCAACAAGGAGATCTTCGAAATCATCGGCTGCAAGCGATTCGCCGTTAAAGCGAATGGCATCGTTACTGACGGATGAACATGAGGACATCGTTGCCAGCAAGGCCACTAAGGCAACGGTGGAAGTGATGATTCGACGAGAGGTAAGCACAAGGAACAAAACTACTCGGCGGACTGGGGAGGGATGAGTTCACGGAGAAATTCGACAAGAAATGCTGCTGGCTCTTTGTCACGCGGTATCGGCAGAATGAGTTGGCGAGCCGCCTCTTTGTGCAATGCGCCCCGAGAGAGTCGCTTCAGACGGGCGGTTTCACTGACTTTGAGATCAAGTGGTCCGAGTCGGGCTTGCGAGGTGGTGATGTTCAGGTCATTGAGGCCGAGTCGATGGCATTCGGCGCGCAGCAAACCAACAGTCAGTAACGCTTCGGCGGGTTTTGGCACTGGTCCATAGCGGTCCACCCACTCGTTGCGAATGTCGGTCACTTCTTCGGCGCTGGTCACTAAAGCCAAGCGACGGTACGCCTCAAGGCGCAGTTCTTCCTTGGCAACATAGTCCTTGGGAAGATACGCATCGGTTGGAACATCAATGCGGATATCGGAAGGCTCGCGTATTGGCTCACCTTTCATTTCCCCCACGGCTTCAGTGACCATCTGGCAATAGAGGTCATAGCCAACGGCAGCTATGTGCCCACTCTGTGACTCGCCGAGGAGGTTACCTGCTCCGCGAATTTCAAGATCACGCATCGCGATCTTGAAGCCGCTTCCCAATTCGGTTGATTCACCGATGGTGCGGAGTCTTTCGTACGCTTCTTCCGTGAGAATCTTGTCGCGTGGATGAAAGAGATAGGCATATGCCCGTTGTCCGCTGCGACCGACGCGCCCACGGAGTTGATGCATTTGTCCGAGACCCAGTAGATCGGCGCGTTCAACCACCAAAGTGTTCACGGTTGGCATGTCGATACCACTTTCAATGATCGTCGTGCACACCAAAACGTCAAATTCGCCTTCCCAGAAATCAACGACTACCTGTTCGAGGGTGCCTTCATCCATTTGTCCATGAGCGATGGCAATACGTGCTTCTGGTACAAGTTCGCGTAGTCGCGACGCACATTCCTCAATCGACTGGACGCGGTTGTGGACCCAAAACACTTGACCTTCGCGTAACAGTTCGCGGCGAATTGATTCGACAGCGACACGCTCATCGTATTCTCCAACAAAAGTAAGAATCGGCTGGCGATCTGCTGGGGGAGTTTGTAGCAAACTGAGATCTCGAATGCCCACCAAACTCATTTCTAAAGTTCGTGGAATTGGCGTAGCTGTCAGAGTCAAAACATCGACATCGTTCTTCAGCAACTTCATTGCTTCTTTGTGTTGTACGCCGAAGCGCTGTTCCTCGTCCACGATGAGTAGTCCGAGGTTCTTGAACTTGATGCCGTTCGATAACAAGCGATGAGTTCCGATGACACAATCAACTTCGCCGCTCTCAAGTCCCTTGATGACTTTGTTTGCTTCGGCATTAGTAAGAAAGCGCGAGAGGACTTCAACTCGTACCGGATAACCGGCAAAGCGATCGGCGAATGTATTGCCGTGTTGTGAGGCCAACAGTGTGGTCGGTACCAATACTGCAACTTGCATTCCATCTTGGATGGCCTTAAACGCGGCGCGTACAGCGATTTCTGTTTTACCGAAACCAACATCTCCACAAACCAGACGGTCCATGGGGAAAGCCCGTTCCATATCGGACTTGGTGTCCTCGATAGCTTTTTTCTGATCGGGAGTTTCAACAAATGGAAAAGAGTCTTCCATTTCAAATTGCCATGGCGTGTCTGAAGAAAAAGCATGTCCTTGGGCATTAACACGTTTTTGGTATAAGACCACTAACTCTTGGGCGATCTCACGAACTGCACTGCGAACTTTTGCTTTCGAACGAGCAAAATCTCCACCGCCAAGTCGATGCAAAACTGGCGCTTCTCCACCCACGTAATGACGAACCGTGTCAATTTGGTCTGAAGGAACGTAAACCTTGTCGCCACCCTTATACGCCAACAATAAATAGTCTCGTTCGATGCCGCCAACGGTGCGTTTGACCATGCCCTCAAATTTTGCGACGCCATGGATGTAGTGCACGACATAGTTGCCAGTCTTTAAGTCCTCAAAGACCGTGACACCTTCACGTCGCTTAGGTCGTGGCGCACGATGCGATCGTCGTCGCCCAGTGATGTCGGCCTCGGTGATGACTGCCAACTTCGCTGAAGGAATGCAGAAGCCTCGATGTAGCGAGGTCACCACGATTGCTCCTCCAGCACTGGCGAGATTAGTTGCAGAGCCATCAACTGGCGTCGTATAAATCGAGAGTTGTAGTCCAGCATTACTAAAAATTTCACTGAGACGATTGGCCGAACTTTCTCCGTCGGCGGCCACGATGACGCGATAACCCGAGGACAACAAAGTACGCATTCGCTCGGCAATTCCTTCGCCGCTACCAGCCATTGCGCCCCAACCACTTGATTCCATGAGGGGCATGTCTGGACCATCGGCGACGGGTATGAGATTCCATGAGCCGCGCGTTTCACTGAGTAGACGGTCGGGAGTCGAATATAAGCGTGGAAATTCGCGATCCGCGTCACGTGCCCAAGACGAAGCCAATGCTTTAGCGAGATCAGCTTCTTCGGCTAACAGATCAACTGCTCGATCGCGCATCCGGCGCGGCTCAATCAGCAACATCTTTGATCCCTTGGGCAAGACATCACTGAGCAATGTCGGGCTTTGTGTGAGCCATGGCAACCAACTCTCCATACCGTCAAAAAGTAAACCTTCGCTGAGACGCTCCCAATGCTCGCGCCCCCAGGGTTCAGAGGCCACGAAAGAACTGGCACGCGCGCGCACGGCATCATTTAAAATGAGTTCACGGGCGGGGAAGATCGTGAACTCTTCAAGATCATCATCGCTGCGTTGGTCATGTACTGAAAAAGTTGTCAGGCGGTCTACTTCGTCGCCCCAAAGATCAATTCGGATTGGGGCGTCGGCTGTTGATGGAAAAATGTCAACGATCGCTCCCCGGCGAGCAACTTCGCCACGGTGCTCCACGAGTTCTTCGCGGCGATAGCCACCGTTGATCAAAGTACGCATTAATTCATCAGGATCGAGAGAGCTTCCACGACGAATAATCACGGGAGTGTTGGTTGCCGTATCGGGGCCGAGTTGTTGTAGTAGGGCGCGCATTGAAGCGACAATGATCTGTGGAGAGCGCTCTGGGTCTTGGAGACGCCACAGCACTTCGAGTCGCCGCCCCATTGTTTCAACACTTGGGCTGACGCGCTCAAAAGGCAAGGTTTCCCACGCGGGGAAGAGCATCACATCACCAGGGGGCATAAATGCTTTGATGTCGTCGGCTAACTGTGCAGCCATGGTGCTTGTCGGGCAGGCCACGACTACTGGGCGACGTCCCGACAATTGAGCGAGAGCAGCGATAGCGATGCTGCGCGCTGTTTCTGGAACTGCGACCGTGCCATCAGGCGATCCGATCAGGCTCATCAGCGCACGATCATCACGCAGGGCCGTCGGCAACGACGCCAAGACTCCCGATGGGGCATTGTGTGTCACGGTTTTTTGTGGAGTGCTGCTACTCACAATGTGTTGTACATGTTCATGGCAGCATCAACGCCATCAAGGATTATTTTTTCCACTGCGTCGGCTGCAATATTGACTGCCACATCTAAAAGTTGGCGTTCCGCAGCGGGAACTTTGGAGAGCACGTGATTGGCTCCTTGCTCCTTGTTGCTGGGTTTGCCGACACCAAGACGGACACGGATGAACTCCTGTGTTGCGACGTGCGAGGCGATACTTCGCAAGCCATTGTGTCCGCTCAACCCTCCGCCCTTTTTTATTTTCACGGTGCCAGGTGCAAGATCAAGTTCGTCTTGAATAACGATCAATGCATCAACGGACTTAAACCCGTAACGGCGCATCAACTTGCGGACCGCCTGCCCGCTTTCATTCATAAATGTGGTTGGGAAGGCAAGCACTGCACGTTTGGTGTTTTGAGTCGCATTTGTTATACGAACTTCGGCAACCAAGGCAGAGTCGCGGCCAGATTTCAACGCCTCGTTACCTCTGCGTGCAAGTTCAACGACAACTTCTTCGCCCACATTGTGCCGCGAGCGGGCATATTGCTTACCAGGGTTACCGAGTCCGATAACAAGGGCGTCGAACGAAGACGAGTTTTTACCCGATGAATCTGAAGATCTAGATGAGCGGCCGAAGAGGCCCATTGGCTATCTCAGGACTTGGACTTGTCATCAGTGGCGGCTGCGGCTGCGCCTTCGCCAGCAGGAGCGGCGACAGGAGCGACTTCGGCCTTTGAACCAGCAATGGCAGTCACGATGGGAAGATCAGGATCGCCAAGTGCACGAGTGCCCTTGGGCAAAGTGATGGCTCCAAGACGGATCACATCACCAGGCTGCATCTCAGAAATGTCAATGGTGATTTCACTCGGCATGTTGGCTGGGGTGGTCACAATGTCGATCGTGTCTTCTGATGGGTCAACAAGTCCACCCTCTGCGACAACGGCTTTAGCTTCTCCGACCAAGCGCACTGGAACTGCGATGGTGAGTTCTTCACTCATGTTGATGCGCAAGAAATCAACATGAGCCACTGTGCGGCGAACTGGGTGACGTTGCATCTCTTTGACGACGGCGGGGTAGACGTTGCCGTCCACGGCGATTTCAAGAATGGTGTTTGTGCCAGCGGCACCAGACAGTGCGAGGCGCAGATCGCGGCGATCGATAATCACCGAAATAGGAGCCATGCCCTGACCGTAAATCACGGCGGGGATCTTTTCTTCGCGACGGAGGCGACGTGAAGCCGGGCTTCCTGTGGTACGACCAGTTGTTGCTACAAGGGTGGTGGACATGGCGAGACCTTTCAAACTGGACCAGACGATCCAGACGCTCAGAGACAGATGCCAAGGCTAGAGGCAAAAAAGCGGTTTCTCCACCCTGACGAGCAGGAGGAACCGAGATATTGATCAGGTTCAGGCTTGGTTTTCCCCACCGAAGATTTCGCTGACGCTGGTGTCGTCAAAGACAGCTTCGAGGGCATCGGCGATGATTTTGCCGACCGAGAGCACATGAATCTTGTCAATCTTGGCTTCGGGGCTCAATGGAAGGGTGTTGGTCAGGACCACTCGATCGATCCGCGAGTTCGCCAAACGCTCAACAGCCGGTCCCGAGAGAACGCCGTGGGTGGCCATGGCCCAGACCTCCGTGGCTCCTTTGTCGAGTAACAGATGTGCTGCGGAAACGATGGTTCCACCAGTGTCAATCATGTCATCGGTCAAGATGCAGAGCCGTCCTTCGACATCACCGATCACATCAAGGGCTTGGGCGACGTTTGTGCTGCCCTTCGGGCGACGCTTGTACACGAATGCCAGGTCGGCACCGAGATCGGCTCCCAAGTGCTGTTGCATTCTTTCGGCAACCTTGATTCGTCCTGCATCGGGAGAGACGATGACGGGATTTTTGGCGTTTTCACGAATGTATTTTTCAATCACTGGGATAGCGGTGAGGTGATCCACTGGACCATCAAAGAAACCTTGGATCTGGCCACTATGGAGGTCAATGGAAACCATGCGCTTGGCCCCGGCAGCTTTGAAAAGATCAGCGATTAAACGGGCCGTGATCGGCTCACGACCTTCGGCTTTGCGGTCTTGACGGGCGTAACCGTAGAACGGGCACACGGCAGTAATGCGCTTGGCTGAAGCCCTCTGGGCAGCATCAATCATGATCAGTTGTTCCATGATCGAGTCATTGATTGATCGACCGTCACAGCCGAAATGACTCTGCATAATGAAAACATCCGAGCCACGGACGCTTTCACCAAAGCGTGGGCGAACTTCCCCGTTGGCAAATTGAACGAGATTGTGCTCTCCAAGATCGATACCGAGAAAACCAGCGACTTCTTCCGCCAATGCTGGGTGGGTGCGGCCCGAATACAAAGACATTCTTTTGGTCGTGACTTTGTCTATGTGGTTCAACTGCGGCCTCCGCTATTGGGTGATGTGATCCAAATCATAGAACGCGACGGCGCTCACCCCATCAATGACTCGACCCAAAGACGAAAAATGCCCAAACGAATACTGCAAAAACAACGATTGGCTCCGGGGAGAGGGCTCGAACCCCTATTAGTGGAATCAAAATCCACGGTCCTACCATTGGACGACCCCGGAAGGGGAGAAGACCTTGTGAGGGTCAACCGATCACAAAGTTATCTGCTTTTGACAACTTTGCCTGATTAGTTTGTTCACTCCTTTTGCTCTTCCGTTTGGATAGAGGGGCTGGACTCGCTAGCGTGTGAAGCCTGTCATCGGAGAGGTTCTATGGGTTCTTTAATTAAAAAGCGTCGTAAGCGCATGCGCAAGAAGAAGCACAAGAAGATGCTCCGTCGTACGCGCCACCAGCGTCAGCGCAAGTAACGGCCTTTGCCTGCGGGCAATGCGGCATCACTGCCTTGTTTGTGTCTCAATGACATGGGCATCGGGTAGTGCTTCGCGCAACGCCTGACCTTGTTCTGACAACTGATTGGCCACAAACCATGTGGCACCGCTCCCAGCTAGGACTGGCGAAACTCCTGTGACCTCGCGAATGCGGTCGCGCCAGCGGGCTAACTCGGGTTCAACTTGAATTGCTGCGGGCTCAAGATCGTTAGGTCCGTCACTGCGAGGTCCGCCCATCGCGTCCCATGCTTGGTACACCTTGGGTGTACTCACATGAAGTGGAGGAACGATCAGGGTGATTCTCTGCGGCTCAAGTGAAATTGGTTTGATGATTTCGCCGATTCCAGAAACTTGAGCCTGACCACCGACGAGACAAAAGGGAACATCAGCACCGAGAGTCGCACTGTCAATGACATCACTAGGTGAGGTTCGGCCTGCCCATCGAAGAATGGCGGCAGCATCTGTTGAGCCCCCTCCGAGACCTCCTCCATGGGGAATATTTTTTGTCACCACAATGTTCGCTGACCGCTGAACAAATGTCAGAGCTCGGGTCACCAAATTAGACGCATCATTTTTCAGACCCTCTGCAAACGGTCCTGTAAAAGATAAGCCGTGAGAGTCATCAATGACTGTCAAGACGTCATGCAATTCAAGCGTTGTCATGATTGCTTCAATGAGGTGAAAGCCACCACTACGCAAGCCTGTGATACGCAAACTCAACGTCAGTTTCGCTGGAGCAATCAATTGTTGAGTGTGTGCGGTGACGTTCATTTTTCAACGGGTGATTGACGGCGATTTTCTTCGATCGCGGTTGCGAGGCGGCCCCACTGATGAACATCAAGTTCCTCAGGACGAGCCTCAGGTGAGACATCGGCCTGGGCAAAAATTTCCGCAGTCGTCATCGTGGCAAGTGAACGACGCAACATTTTTCGGCGCTGTCCAAATGCGGTGCGCACAATGCGGAATAGTTGCTGCGGCTCAATCTGGGGACCCACCGCGGGCTCAGTTCGGCGTGTGATTTCAATGATGCTGGAGGTGACTTTTGGGCGGGGCACAAACACGCTTGGAGGTACATCACCGAGAATCCGCGCGGTAGCCCAGTAGGCAACCTTGACACTCACTGCGCCGTAGTCAGATGATCCAGCAAGTGAGGCCAAGCGCAGTGCGACTTCTTTTTGCACCATCACGACAAAGCGTGAGATAGAAGGAACTGTGTCAAGAAGATCGGCAACTAATGGAGTGGCTACGTTGTAAGGCAAGTTGGCAACCACGACGGCAGATGAACCTGGAGCAATTAATGTGGACCAATCAAGTTCGAGGGCGTCACCAACAATGACGTTGACATTGTCTAGATGCTTGACGACATCGCTCAACACCGGGGCGATGCCATGATCAATTTCAATAGCGGTGATGCGCGCTCCAGTTTCGGCAAGTGCCAAGGTCAGCGATCCTAATCCGGCACCGATTTCGATGACATGGTCGGTGGGACCAACATTGGCCATGCGTGCAATGCGACGAACTGTATTCGGATCGCAGACAAAGTTTTGGCCAAAGGATCGGCGCGGAGCAAGACCATGAATGGTCAATAACTCGGTGATGTCGCGTTGAGAGTGAGTCACAGTCAACGTTTCAGAAACTGATTTCGATAGGCAGTGGGGCATCAACAAGATCAGCAATCTCAAGAAATACTTCTGTATGAATCAAGATGATGTTGCCACTAGTCAGGGATTGGATTGAGACGTTATTGCACTTCAGAGTTCGACCATTATTGAGGTTGGTAATGGTGATGATGGCCCCAATGAGTGCGTGTGGAGTGGCGCATGGACGTAGTCCCATTGTCTTGGGCCAGCGGATAAACGAAGCGGTCCCTTTGACGATTGAACCCGACGGGGGTGCTGGAACATTGACGGTGATGATCTCGGGTGCTATTGATTCGCTTGGAATCGGCAAGAAGGCGGGGTCGGCTGGCTCTGAGTTATCAGGAATTTTTGTGGGACTCGCAGTAGTCGTTGTCTGCGTCGCGGAGTCGTTCTTTGGCGAGTCGTTACCCATCAACAGAATCGCCGGCAGGGCGATCAGGCTAATCACAGCGACAAGCGCGAGACGGCGGCGTTCGGTCAGGGTCAACATTGGTTGTTCTCAGGCTATGAAGTGAGCAGGGGGAACGCAATGCAGGCGTTCTCAGTGGTGATGCGAGCCATTTCGTGGGGATCAATATTTTTGATATCGGCCACACGGGTTCCGACGACCGCCACATTGGCAGGTTGGTTAGTGCGGCCACGATGCGGCACGGGGGCAAGATAAGGGCTATCGGTCTCAATCAAAATCCGCTCCAGTGGGCAGAGCAGGGCGGCTTCGACGACGTCGAGGGCAGTTTTAAAGGTCACGATCCCAGAAAAACTCAGAAAGGCACCAATGTCAAGACAGCGGCGGGCCTCGTCTGGACCGCCAGTGAAGCAGTGAAAAATTGTCTGCTTGGGTGCACCTTCGGCTAGCAGTACATCGAATGTGTCATCCCATGCATCCCGAGTGTGAATGATTAAAGGTAAATCATGTTGATAAGCAAGTTGAATCTGCGCCGCAAAAGCTTCTCGTTGGTCGGTGCGATGTGAATGCTCGTAGTAATAATCAAGGCCCGCTTCTCCAATAGCGACGACGCGCGGCGAGGCGATGAGATGAAGAATGGTCTCCACCCCGTGCACTGCGTCGTGGGGATGCAGACCAACGCTGGCCCACACATCATCGTGTGCACCGGCGCATTCAATAGCGACTTGTGAGGAAGTCGCATCGCATCCAACGGTGATGAAACGCGAGACCTGCGATTGGCGTGCACTTTGCAAGACGCCGAGAGTGCCACCTAGGTCACGTGGTCCCTCACCGCGATAGCGCTCGTCATCGAGATGACAGTGAGTATCAGTCCACATCTTGTCGGCTTAGTTCTCGGTGAGTTTGCGCCGCGGAAAGAGGGGCTCGCCCTTGTCGATCGATATGCCGCCTGGATAACCGCCCCAGGCAACAGCCAACGGTAGGCGTTGGTCGGTGATTTGTCCAGACATTCCAATTCGTTCCCAAATCGTTTGGGCGGTTTCGGGAATGGCCGGCGATGCGAGAATGCAGACGATACGTAAGGCCTCCAGGGCGTCGCCCATCACTGCATCAAGGGCTGGTCCTGGCTCGGCTTTCCAGGGTTCATTGTTTTCAAGGTAGGCGTTAGTGGCGCGGATGAGTTGCCAGGTCGCTTCAAGAGCTCGGCTGGGTTGCACATCAGCCCAGCGCGCCATTGTTTCGCGGACTGCTTCGGCAGCGGGAAGCGCCAAGGGGCTATCGGATCGCGGTGCGGGCGACATGCCATTGCACTTTTTTCCAACGACCGTCGCCACGCGGCTCAATAGGTTGCCAAGATTGTTTGCCAGATCCGAGTTGTAGCGACCGATCAGACCCTCATAGGTGAAATCTCCGTCAGCGCCGTAGGGAGTTTCAGCCAACACGTAATAGCGAAAACCGTCAAGCCCGATGTCATCAATGAGATCTAGTGGGTTCACGACATTGCCGGTGGTCTTGGACATCTTTTCCCCACCGACCAACAGCCAACCACCTACGGCCCAGCCCTTCGGTGGCTCGAGACCAGCAGACATCAACATTGCAGGCCAGTACACACAGTGAAAACGGATGATGTCCTTACCAATGAGGTGATAGTCAACGGGCCAATGGCTATTGAACATTTCATCGTCTGTTCCGTAACCGATAGCGGTGATGTAATTGGCGAGCGCATCAAACCAGACATAGGCAATGTGCTTGCTATCCCAAGGCAACTCAATGCCCCAAGAAAAACTATTGCGACTGATACTGAAGTCAAGAAGTCCTTGCTTGATAAATCCAATGACTTCGTTCATGCGGTAGTCGGGAACAATGCTGTTGGGATGATCGCGGTACCACTGTAAAAGTCGATCTCCGTAGCGCGATAAGCGGAAAAAGTAATTCTCTTCTTCAACATATTCAACGGGCTTTTTATGAATCGGGCAATTGCCTTCAACGAGATCATCTTCGGTGAAGTAGGCCTCGCAGGCCACGCAGTACAAGCCGCTGTATGTATCAAGTTCAATATCGCCGTTGTCGTAGCAGGCCTGAAGAAGTTTTTGCACGCCCACACGGTGGCGTTGTTCCGTGGTGCGAATGAAGTCATCGTGACTGATATTCAGTTTCCCCCAGGCTTCAGCGAAGAGGGGAGCGATGGAATCGGCAAAAGCCTGGGGCGCCAAGCCAGCGGCATCGGCGGCTTGTTGAATCTTCAGACCGTGTTCATCTGTGCCAGTGAGAAAGTGCACATCGTCGCCGATGAGGCGGTGCCAACGTGCCAGAGCGTCACTGATAATTGTGGTGTACGCATGACCTAAATGTGGTTTGGCGTTGACGTAGTAGATGGGGGTCGTGGCGTAAAACTTTGCGGGGGTATTTTCAGACGGCGTGACCACGTCATACAGGCTACGACCTGACTAGCGTTACTTTGATGTCTATTGATGCGGGTAGCGAGCAGTTTTACGAATTTGATGTGGCGACGCAGGTTCAGCAAGTCGCCGCCGCAGACATTGATGGCTCGGTCTCGTATCTGACGAGGGTGCACCCAGGCTGGGACATCATGGGCAATGCCAATGGTGGCTATCTTTTGGCGCTCGTTGGTCACGCCCTGACCCAGGCGACGCAACGCAACCACTGCATCACCGTGACGGCCCATTATTTGGCTCCGTGCCCCGCCGGTGAGGCACGAATTGTTGTCACACCAGTGCGTTCTGGTCGCCTATTTGCTACTGCCACGGCTTCGTTGCTCCTACAGACTGACAATGGTGAGAAAGAAGTTCTGCGAGTATTGGCAACCCTTGGAAATCTGCAGGATGAATCGTCTGGTCCTACTCAGATGAGCCAAACGTTAGAAAATCATCAGCCGTTGATCGCCCCCTTTGAAGATTGCGTGTCGCTTTCCGAGAGTGCTACGAACAACTTTGCTTACATTCACGATCGTTTGGCAACCCGCGCCCATCCAGGCGACATTGCATTTCGTGATGGTGAAAAATCGGGAGTGGCTTTAATTCGTGGTTGGTTTGCTTTCAAAGACCAAAGACCGATTGATACGCGCGCACTTTTGTTGGCCAGTGATGCCTTTCCACCTTCAGTTTTCAATCTCAATGTGCCAACAGGCTGGGTGCCAACTATTGAATTGACAGTGCATACTCGAGCAATTCCGGCAGGGGGTCCCATTGCCTGTTTTTTCACGACTCGTTATTTGCAGAACGGATTATTGGAAGAAGACGGCGAGATGTGGGATGTGAACGGGGTTTTGGTCGCACAAAGCCGACAACTAGCCCTAGCCCCACGGCAGAAATGAACTATTTATTGAGGGTGCGACGTCCGATGCCAAAGCCGACGGCACCGACGGAGAGGGCAATTGCAATTTTCTGCTCGCGCCTTCCCCAAACTTTTCCTTGAGCATCTCTTTGTTTGACTCCGTCAAAGCGAACAATTGGGTATCCGCGCTCACGTGCGATCAGGGACAGTTCATGATCTGGGTTGACGGCTGTGGAGAATTTAGTGGATTCAAGCATCGGCAAATCGCTTGCTGCATCGCTGTAGGAATAACTCTGTGAAAGGTCATAACCGCAATCACGGGCCAACTCCATGATGGCCACAACTTTCCCAGTGCCATAGCAAAATGGTCCGATCAATTCACCGGTGTAGCAGTCATCGACAACCTCGCCGTGAGTGCCAATGCCGCCAGTCATTCCTAATGCGAGAGCGAGTGGTTGAACAATTTCGATCGGCGAGGCAGACACGATGTACGTCGGTCGTCCAGCAAGTTGATGGTCGTGAATCAACGCCAAACTCTCTGGGCGCACCTGTGCGACAAGTTTAGGAATCACCTGACTAGATAATTTCTGCAAGGTGTAGGCATCTTGCCCCTTGATTGCTCCCAAAATCCGCTGACGAGTTTTTTCTGTCTTACCGTCGGTGGCCCCGGAAGTGCGAAAGGTGAGCGCCTCCCAAGCATCGTGAAGCAATTGTCGAGTGCTCAAATGACCAGATCGCCAAGCCACACTTGCCAACGTGAACACAGATGAGCCAGGAATTAAAGTTCGATCGAGGTCAAAAAAAGCCGCTCCACGATCAGCATTGGGGTGCTGTGATTCAGAAATAGTTGGATCCACTGTTTCCACATCTCTAGTAGGACACACTTTTCCCAATAAACAAGCCTTGATTGAGACTTGTATCTGAAAGTTTACTTGGTGTCTGTCTTGGATAAATACACCGCACGTTCGTAGGCAACCTTGCGGGAAATCCCGAGGCTCGTTGCCACTGTCGTTGCTGCATCCTTGGTGCTGAGGCCACGGCCCAACTCGATCGTGAGTAAGCGATCAATGTCTTGCGCTGTGGCTGGCGGGGAGTCGGGGGCGCCTTGCAGAACAATGACGAACTCTCCTTGAGGTTCTGTCGTGGCAAAGTGTTCAACCGCCTCTGCCAGTGTTCCGCGCCAGACCTCTTCGTGAATCTTGGTGAGTTCACGGCACAGAGCGACGAGACGTTCGGGGCCACAGGCCAGAGCGAGGTCATCCAGGGTGCGTTGAATTCGATGCGGGGCTTCGTACAAAATAACGGTGCGACGCTGTTGAGAGAGTTCTTCAATGTGGCGCGAACGCTCTTGGCCACTACGTTCAAGAAATCCGTCGAAGATAAAACGCTCTGTAGGCAGACCGCTGATCACCAATGCCATGATCAAGGCAGCCGGACCGGGAATAGCGGAAACAATGTGCGAAGAATCAATCGCCGCGCGCACCAAGCGTGAGCCTGGATCGCTGATTCCGGGTGTCCCAGCATCGGTCACGAGGCAGACATCGCGACCTTCGTTGAGGGCATCAAGGACACGCGGAATTGAATTGTGTTCAGTATGTTCATCAACGCGCATCAAAGTTGCTTTGATACCGAGGTTGTGCAGCAGCAAACCGGTGCGACGCGTGTCTTCACAGCACACCAAGCCGGCTCGAGTCAGTGCTTCAATGGCGCGCGGCGAGATATCGCCCATATTTCCCAGTGGGGTAGCGACCAAGATCAATTGACTCATGTAGTCAACGTTTCATCAGAACCATGACGAACTTCAATCTTGTCGCCGACATGGACGCCCCAGCGGGTGAAGGCACCTATTTCTGCTTCAATGACCGCGTGCCCATGTCGCACTGGGGCCCCGAGACGATTTCGTTGCATATGCACAGTCTTGATGACGAATCCCTCAGTGTCGAGGTAAGCGATATCTAAAGCGAACTTCATGCCAAAGGTATGAATCCAGCGGCACGGGGAAATGATGATCGCGCCGTCAAGATGATCGCGCCCGATCAAACCCCGGCGTCGTGAATTGGAGTCAGCGGCAATTTCGGCGCTTGCTAAAACGCGTCCCTCAGATACAAGCCATGCTCCACTGGATTTCATGACCGACCTCCTTTGGTATGCAAATTTTAGACGTTGAAGCGGAACTCCATGACGTCACCGTCAATGGGATGATATTCCTTGCCTTCAATACGAATCTTGCCAACTTCTTTGGCCTTATTCCAAGCCCCAAGTTCAAGAAGTTCATCCCAGTGAATGACTTCGGCTTTGATGAAGCCGCGTTGGAAGTCGGTGTGAATGCGACCTGCACATTCAGGGGCGCTTGATCCGGCGTAGAAGGTCCAAGCCCGAGTTTCCTTTTCGCCTGTGGTGAAGTAAGTCCGTAAGCCCAAAAGGTGATATGCGCTACGAACCATTCGGAACAAAGCACCTTCGCCAAGTCCGAAACCTTCAAGCATTTCGGCTCGTTCGACAGGGTCCACGATCGTGGCCGCTTCGGCTTCTAACTGCACACACATGCCGATGACCTCAACATTTGCGCCAGCCGTGGAGAATTCGTCGCGCACAATCTTTTCCATGGCGGGAATCTTGTCGAGTTCATTTTCGCCGACATTGACGACTGCGAGAACAGATCGGTTGGTGAGTAAGAAATACGGCTTGAGTACTGCGCGGAAATCTTCAGAAAGTCCAGCGCGATATAAGGGAAGACCTTGACTAAGAGCGTCGTAGGCAGCCTGCAGCGGTTCAACTTCGGCGGCGGCATCCTTATCAAGTTTTGCTTGACGAGTAGCTTGCTTGAGACGCTTTTCTACCGTTTCCAAGTCTGCGAGAGCAAGTTCAATCTCGACGACTCGCAAATGCTCAAGCGGATCCGATGGTCCAGGCACATCGTCATCTTCAAAGGCACGAAGTACGAGGACAATGGCATCCACTTCGCGAATGTTGGCAAGAAACTTGTTGCCGAGACCTTCGCCTTTGCTCGCTCCTTCAACAAGACCGCCGATGTCAACCACTTGAACCGAAGCGTGAATCAAGGTTTTAGTTTTGGACATCACACCTAGGCGATCAACGCGATCATCCGGAACCTTGGCGACTCCAATGTTCGGATCTTTTGTGGCAAAGGCGTAGGGGGCAGCCAGAGCGCCCCCTCCGGTCAGAGCGTTATAGAGTGAACTTTTACCTGCATTGGGGAGACCGACTAGACCGAAGCGTTCCATGACGCTTGGCAGGCTACCCAGTCGATCTTCCCGTGGTGGAACTGGTGGCGGTTCATGCCCGAATC
>CAMAYS010000040.1:0-17369 GCA_945862545.1 Bifidobacterium breve
GTTTTTTCCGCCGCTAATTTCAACATCTTGGGACCAAGCGCTGCCAGACAACGCGCTGGAGTTTGAGTTGGCCCCGAGGCAAAGAACAAACTGCGATCCATAGCGTCGAGATACTTCACCATATTTGAATAAGGTTTGCCGTACGACGCTCCATGGAAACCTTCAACGGCGGGTTGATGACTCACGCCGATACCCAACAGAAAACGATCGGGAAAAGCTTCGGTGAGAGTTTTTTGACCAGCCGACATTGTCATCGCGGAACGAGCGTGAAGTGATGCAATGCCTGTTCCCATGATCAGTTTTTCAGTCGCCGACAATAACAATCCACATGAGGCAAAGGGTTCACGACCCACAGCCTCAGGAACCCAAACCGCTCCAAAACCCAACTCCTCAATCTGAGCGGCGGCTTTTTGTGCCCCTTTCATTGGTTGCATATCTAACTGAAAAGTCCAGAGACCCAATTTGCCGAGGGAGTTTTTTGTCAAAGTCATGATCAAAACCTAGACCAGATTTTGCAAGATTGAAGCATCCGCAATACGCACAATCGATCTTTGATCAGTTCGGAGGATATTGGATTGTGTAGCCAGGGTTATCGGGGTTGATGCGACCTGAACCCTGATTACCAAATAAGACGGTTGCTGCGTTCCATAGATCTTCTACGAGATCCCAGCCGGCAGCATTCGTCTCTTCGTAGTGACCTTGGGGTTCTCCCAACTCGCGCCCTAATGCCTGACCATAACGACACACTGCTGCCACCGCCGCGGCATCAGCTGCGGTGTAGGCCGCTGATGCATTGGGATCGTCGGTGATCTTCTTACATGTCAGTCCGCCCACGGAATCGACATGTTCAATGATTCCCCGAGCATTCAGATCGGCACAAGTCGTACCAGCGGGCAAAGCGATTTCTAAACATTTCAATCGGTACTCAGACACAGGCACCCAGTATCCAAGTTCTTCAGTCCCAAGACCAACAGTAAAAAGCACATCACGTTGTACCAGAGACATCAGATAGCCCGGAATGTCGTAATCAACTCCTTCAGCATGAAGTCCTAGACCTTCCAAATAATACTTGGACGTATTTGTATCAAAGTCGCTCGGCAGACCCACGACCAGTTCCGGCGGCAATTCACCAGGCATGAAGATGAAGCCGACTGGACCAAGATCCAAAAATGAGATGCGCGTTTTCAGCACATCACCAACGCGTATCTCGCTATCAGTCAAAGGTGTCAGCACCGGATCCACTTCAAGAACCCCGTCATCACTGGCACATGTCGCGTCAGATTCGGGTTTGCCTGGCTCGCAGGTGTAGAGCATCGGAGCCTTCCATGCAAGATCACCATCACCGATCAATAGACGAAAGCCGATGTTCGTCAACTTGGTATAGAAAGGTTGCGTCGTGAATTTAACTTTGTCGACCGTGATCGGTTGCGCCTTGCTGACTAGATCAATCACCGCCTGTGACAACTGGGTTCCAATAGCTTCGGTACGCGCCAGATTGCGGCACTGCAAATCATCGCAACCCAACACAGGCTCCGCTCCCTCTGGTGCCGTCCATCCATTGCCCACTGGATGGGCGTCAGTGATCTTCCAAACATCTGCATCGCCTGGTCCAATCTGACTGCCGACTGCACCATTGAGATACAAAATGTCGCCGAATCCTTGGGCCTGAAGATGTTCGCGTAACACTCCCGGATAATCGGCGGTGAAGTATCGACCATCAGCCGAACACGAGTCAGCATCCCAACCTTTTTCGACGCAGATGGCGGCGAGATTTGGCACGTCGGGCGGCTCCCAGCCGAGTGTGGTTTCTGGATGGCTGTTCCATTGCACAACCGTGGCGATCGGTGCACGATCTTGGCTTGTGAGGGCGAGGACATTGAGTCGCGGATCAAAGACAATCGGGTCGCGTCCATCGCTGACACCAAATCGATGAACACCCGTAGCGGCCCTAGCCACCGCTGGCTGAAGATCGCTCACCGCATCAGCTACAACGCCGGCGATGACATCGGCCATATGCGAATACCAATCATCATTGATTGAAAACGCCGAATCTGGGCCATGATGATTATGAGTGGCGTTGACCATTATCGGTACACCCTGCCAATCTGCAGGTAGCAACACTTGTGCACGACGCTCTATTTCATCGGCATCACTAGAGAAAATCATGTACACATCGACGCCGACCAAGATGGCGCGCTCGCCATTGTTGTCAAGGGCGATCGCTGTGGCACGGATATCATCGTGCACCCAACTGCCATCACCTTCACCATTGCCGACATCAACTGAACCCTGATCAAATGTCTTGACATAGACACCGATGTCGTTGGGCGCAATCGTGTCACTCCAGCCTGGAGCCTCTAACAAATAATCGGTCGTACCATTTACTGTCGGCAACACTGAGGCACTGGCTGACCCAGCCAACAAAGAGGATTCACTCGGGAGACTGGTATCGGGGACCTCGGTGCCTGCGGGCCCAGAAGTCACTGTGCCTGAGTCACTGGAACTACAAGCCACCAGCGACAAGAACAAGACAATGACAACTGATGCACGAGAACTACGAATCTGTCGTTTCATTTCTACATCCCCCTGTAGATCAGCGAAGAAACATGTCCCCCGACAGACTTACCCTAGTCGCAAAAACAAGGAGCGAATAAAAGTTATAGATTCTCTGTTGCTATTCGTTTAGCCATGAATCTATGAGTTTGCGGGCGATTGAAATCCCAGGAGGAATATTTGGTAAGGCGTCCTTGCGGTACCAATTTGCGTCAAGAATTTCACTTGGGTCACAGACAATCTCTCCACTCACCCATTCGGCTCGAAAGCCCAACATCAAACTATGTGGGAAGGGCCAAGGTTGACTTCCCATGTACGTCACTGTTCCAATGTGGACGCCAACTTCTTCAAATACTTCACGCACTACTGCACCTTCAAGAGTTTCACCTGGTTCAACAAATCCCGCAAGACAGCTGTACATCGGACCACGAAATTGCACACCTTGGGCCAACAAAGCTTCTTGATCGGGGCCGGCAGGACCACGAGTCACCAATGTGATCATTGCAGGTGCTAATCGTGGAAAATTCATCAACCCACAGGCAGCGCACTTCATCGCCCGCTCACCAGGTAGTGCTTCAGTCTTGTCTCCACAACGACCGCAAAAACGATGAGTTCTCGCCCACTCAACCAGCTGCACCGCGCGACCAGCTACAAGCCAATCTTCTTGCGAAGCACGACCAAAGAAACTAAACAAGTCCAGCGCTCCACCGTCCGATGGGTCTTCGCCGCGGGGTACATCGACACCCCAGCAGGAGTGGTCGTCAAGCATGCCTAGGAAGTGGGTTGAATACGCAGAATCTGCGGGTTCCTCAGCAATCCAAACGCGAGATTCAACCACATGAAAATAGCGATCGCCGACTGAATCGGTGGCTGGTTTCATGGAGGGCTGAAAGCGAGACGGCCGAGAAATTGAACCCGGGCCGAAGGATCTAGGTTGCTGCGAATCGGTCACCACTAAAGCATGACCATAAGATGACCCCTATGTCTAACTCCAACACATCAAATACAGGCCGTACCGTCGTCATCGTGGATGCTGTGCGCACCCCAGTAGGTCGCAAAAATGGGGGCCTATCGACCCTCCACCCCACTGACCTGCTCGGATTGGTGCAAAAAGCCATTGTTGAGCGCACAGGAATCGATCCATCAAAAATCGAGCAAGTAGTCGGCGGCAATGTCAGCCAGGTCGGTGCTCAAAGTTTCAATGTCACACGCACCGCATGGCTATCGGCCGGTCTGCCCCTCACCACCGCATGCACCACAGTCGACACACAGTGTGGTTCAAGCCAGCAGGCAACAGGCCTCGCTGCATCGCTGATCTCTTCTGGTGTCGTTGACATCGCCATGGCCTGTGGTGTTGAGTCCATGAGTCGGGTGCCGATTGGCAGTAACTCCAATGCATTCACCAAAGACCCCAAGACTAAGGCGGAAGTTTCTCTCGGCAAGGCTGTGAGTAAGAGTTACTTCGAGCATTACGAATTCACTTCGCAATTTGAAGGCGCCGAGCGCATAGCCGACATTTGGAATGTCACACGCGACGACACCGACAACTTCGGTTTGCAATCACAACAGCGCGCTGCGCAAGCATGGCAGGAAGGTCGTTTCGACGGTCAGTTCATCACTGTCGAAGCACCCGATCTAGATGCCGATGGTAAGCCCACGGGGACCACACACACCGTTGCGCGCGATGAAGGTATGCGTGAAACCACGATGGAAAAACTTGCATCGCTCAAGCCAGTGGCACGCGAAAATGGTGTCCACACCGCAGGCAACTCATCGCAAATCTCCGATGGAGCCAGCGCAATTTTGATGATGACCGAAGAAAAAGCGAAAGAACTTGGTCTCACACCGCGTGCCCGTGTTGTTGATACGTGCCTTGTCGGCGTTGATCCAGTACTGATGCTCACAGGTCCGATTGACGCCACGAAACGTTTGCTTGAACGCAACAACTTGACCATTGACCAGATTGATACTTTTGAAATCAACGAAGCATTCGCCTCAGTTGTTTTAGCGTGGGCCAAAGCCGTCGGTGCCGATCTCGCCAAGACCAATCCCAATGGCGGTGCCATCGCTCTTGGCCATCCTCTCGGCAGCACAGGTGCAATTCTGACGACAAAAGCGTTATACGAA
The DNA here is from genome assembly GCA_945862545.1 of Bifidobacterium breve. Classification (GTDB taxonomy): domain Bacteria; phylum Actinomycetota; class Acidimicrobiia; order Acidimicrobiales; family Ilumatobacteraceae; genus Casp-actino8. The sequence goes on from CAMAYS010000040.1 coordinate 4,681, forward strand.
CTCGAGCGAATAGGTGGACGTTACGCGATCATCTCGATGTGCTGTGGTGGCGGTCTCGGTACAGGAACGCTGATTGAGCGCATCTGATTCGTTGACGCCGTGTGGGTCTCAACCATTCCCACACTGACGATATGAATCTCAGCAACTTTCGACAGCGATGCCTATTTGTCGTACTTGCATGTACATTTCTCGGATCCTGTTCATCTTCTGACTCATCATTACCTCAGGGCGCTAATGCTCGTGTTGTCAAAGTGATTGATGGTGACACAGTTGATGTCTCCATTGATGGCAAGGTCGAACGCGTTCGCTTGATTGGTATTGATACACCAGAAACTAAAAAACCGAATACCCCCATCGAGTGTTACGGACCTGAGGCTTCTCAGCGCACCACTTTTTTGCTCCCTGTTGGCACTCCAGTGATTCTCCAGCGTGATGCTGAAGCACGAGATCACTATGGACGATTATTGGGTTACATCTTTCGTTTTTCTGACAACCTCTTCGTCAACGGTGACCTGATGACCGGTGGATTCGCTCGCCCGCTAGCGATCGCCCCCAACACGACCTATAGCGAGGAATTTTCCTCCCTTGCGAGCAATGCTCAAGCCGCAAAACTGGGACTCTGGGGCGCCTGTTAAGGCACAACAAGCAAGAGGTCCGCCGACTAAACCCCACGAGCGAAATCGTTGCCGATAGCGTGAACGTGTGAGCGACAATCAGGCAACTCTCGCCGAGCGACTCGGCTACGAGGCAAGTCAAAAACTAGTGATCATTTCTTGTGATGATCTTGGTTCGTGTCATAGTGCCAATGTTGGGGTGTACTCAGCAATTCGTGATGGCGTCGCGTCCTGTGCTTCGGTGATGGTGCCTGCACCATGGGCGCGGCACGCAGCCGAAATGTACAACGGTGAAGACATCGGAGTGCACATCACGCTTAATGCCGAACACCCCCTATATCGCTGGGGTCCCATTACTCATGCCCCATCGCTGCTGTCCGGTGACGGTGGTTTCCCACGCAACGTTGATGACCTCTGGGAGCACGCCGACCCAGCAGAAGTACTGCGTGAATGTCGAGCACAAATTGAGCGTGCCATCGTATGGGGATTTGATGTTTCTCATCTCGCACCGCATCTCAGCGTGATCACACTTCGTCCTGAATTTTTTGATGTGTATCTTGAATTGGCCGTTGAATTTAAATTGCCCATTCGCTTACCGTCAACATTGACCACCGAACAAGCTGGCTTTCCATTTCGTCGTCTAGCAGCCGAAGAAGGCATCATCTTCCCTGATCATTTCGATCATGACTGGCGCGCCGGAAGTCGCGAGCGGGTGTACAACGCCATCCGTCACTTGCAATCAGGCGTCACCGAGATTCATATTCAGCCGGCGATTGATACAGCAGAAGTTCGCGCGCTCAGCGACGATGCCGAAGAATGGATTGATGATCTCGACATGGCTCTTCATGACGCTCAAGTGACAGAACTTCTCAGCCAACAAAATGCCGTCGTTATTGGTTACCGAGCATTACGCAAAGTCATGCGCGACAGCAACTGAGATTTATTCAGCCTGAAGAAGTTCGGCGATAATCGTCGCTGCTTGCCCACTTGATAAAGCGTCAAATAATGGCCCAGTAGCACCAGTAATTTTGAGTTTGCTCTTCATGAACGCGACTGATAGGTCCATCGTTGCATCAGCCTTAGCGATCGTTGCCACCGTGTCGGCATCATCGGGGCCAGATACGCGTTCATCACCCTTACCCATCACTAAACGAAACTGAATAGTGCGCGTATCGCTCACGGAGCCACCACCGGATCGGGGTTAGTTAAACGCTTCGGTGCGCTCACTACATCACGCAAAGAAATTACATCTTTGATACCAGCAAAAATGTCTATCTCTACTTCGTCCTCATTCGGGTATCCGCTCAACGAATGTGCCAGCACCCAATCTTCAAAAGGGTAGGCGCGAGCAAGTTCTTCGTCATTGAGTCCGAACCACCACGACTCGTTTGGATCAACCTGAGTTGCATGAGCCCGTAAAGCACCCGACCGTGCAGCCATATGGGAGGCCACGTTAATACGCGTAGTAATACGGTCATCTTGGGAGGGACGATTGAGCCATTTTTCGTCGTATGGAGATGTCCCAAGTTTGGCCAACATCGCTTCGTTCACAGCAATCAGTCGCGTGCGCGACCATACCGAGTAATACATTTTCAGCGGTTGCCACACCGGACCCGCCGAGGGATACCAGGCTGGGTCGCCAGCACGCTGAAAAGCAGGCAATGAAATATCGTGCACCTTGAGATGATCGGGGTGCGGATAACCGCGTTGATCGTCGCCGTAAGTAATGACCACTTGAGGGCGCTGGGTGCGAATGATCGCCACCAAACGACCCACGGCTTCATCGAGATCAGCCTGATGGAAACAATCTGGGTTCTCATTCGCTGGTGAGTCAGCCATACCCGAGTCCCAATAACCAAGCATGACAACTTCATCAAAGCCAATAATTCGTGCCGACTCCGCTAATTCGCCGGGACGGATAAGTGCAAGTTTTTGCTTTTCCTGTTCAGGATTGAGCCCATAGAAAGGGCCTCCTTCGGCACGCAAAACTGGATTTTGAATATCCCCCTCTTCACCACCCGTGCAACACACCAGCACGGTACGAACGCCGAGATCGTGATACAAGGCCAATGTGGGGGCCCCCTTTGAGGCCTCATCGTCGGGGTGTGCGTGGATCGTCAGCACACACAACGAATCACTAGGGCCACTAGACATGTTTGAGAGTTTAGTTCCACAAGAGGTGAAGCAAAGGACCCTAATATTGTCAGTCATGACACATCGCCTCTATCCCGCCGCACTGATTGGCCTTGTCCTCGTCGTGGGGGCCTGTTCTGACGATGGCCGTGAGATGAAACTCCCCACGGACAATCAAAACGAGTCAATTATGACCACCACTTTGGCGCCTGATGATCAAGGTAGTTTTGACACTGCAGCACCGGACACTGATCTTGATGACCACGGTTCTGAGACAGAACTTTTTACTTCATGGTCCGACGGTTCCGATATTCCAATTGAACATACTTGTCTCGGTCTCGATCAGTCTCCCCCACTGAATTGGACTGCGCCTCCAGTCGGCACTGTTTCACTAGCAATTATCCTCATTGACACCAGTAACACAACACAGAACCCCGCAGGATTTGTGCATTGGGTGCTTGCCAATATTGACCCTTCGGTGACGTCGCTATTTGCTGGCGAAACTCCCGTCGGAACTGTTGTCGGGGCGAACGATTTCAGTACTCCTGAGGTTCCCAGCATCGGCTATCGCGGACCATGCCCACCGGCAGGTGAAACTCATACCTATGTCCTGGAGATGCACGCTCTGGACCAGATGCTGGATGCGCAATCAGGAGATCCTGCCCAGACTCTTTTGCAGGCCATTGATTACGCCACAATCGTGACCGCAAAAACCTCCGGCATCGTCACCGGCTAGGTCCTCCACCACCCTCCGCGTTGGAGCGACCACTGCGTGCCAAACTTGGTCATCAGTTCAACGGACCAATCTCCCGAAATCGGCTTATACGAGACCGATGCTTCAGGTCGCTTGACCTTCGCCGACGAGCGATTTCGCCAACTCGCTCTCCAGGGAGGACCGATTCCCCTTGCTCGAGCTCCTTGGGCCAATGCTCATCCAGAGAACCGTGCCAATGCAGAAGTTGCTTGGCGTCAGGCCCACGACACCTCATCGCCGATCGACATTCTCGTCGACATCAGCGATACACATGGTCTCGTCCGCTCTCTGCGATTTTTAGCCAATGCTCGTCTCGACGATGACGGCACGATCATTGGATATGTCGGTGTGGTGGCTTTGTTACCAACCAGTCAGATCATCTTTCATCAAGATTCAGAGAAGTTGCTGGCGCTACTCGCAGATTCAGAGGACCCAAGCATCATCGCCGACTTCGCCGGCAATGTCATATACCGCAATACAGCAGCTGAGAATTTTGAGCAACTTGCGGTCTCTGTCGGCGATCAGATGCCACGCGAATGTGTTGCCACACCGGGCTCGCGTTGGCGGGGCGAAGTGGCGCTTCGTGGCAGCGACAACGAACTCCACACCTTTGATGTTCAGACCTCCTGCAGTGAAGATCGGCTCACAATCTTGGCGCGTGATATCAGCGCTGCTTTGCGTCTGCAGGGTGAACTTGCACACCTCGCCACCCATGATGCTCTGACCGGACTACCAAACCGCACGCTTTTCGTGCGCAAGCTTTCTGAGGCTATTGAACGATCTCGATCAGGCACATCAACGGTGTCTGTTTTCTTTCTAGATATCGACAAACTCAAAGACGTCAATGACAGTATTGGTCATGAAAACGGCGACTTGCTGATCACCACAATCGGCCGTCGTTTAGTCTCGGCAACCCGCCCCGGTGATCTCGTTGCACGCATCGGGGGCGACGAGTTCGTTATCTTATGCGAAGGCCTCACAGATGAAGAAGCGGCTCTTGATCTTGCCGAGCGCGTTCGTCAAGCAGTCACTGGTCGGATTTTGTTACAAGGTATTGAGGTCGTCACTGGTGCCAGTCTCGGCGTTGTCATGAGTCGTGGCGAAAGTGATGAGTCGAATTTGCTGGATGCCGCAATTGCTCTGATGCGCAACGCTGATACCGCTATGTATTACGCCAAAACGCGAGGTCGCTCGCGCTGTGAGTTATACACCGACAACATGCGCAATTCTGCCAAGGATCGTGCCATATTGTCCGCCTCGCTCGAGTTGGCCTTGGCCAATCACGAATTACATCTTGTCTATCAACCAGTTTTATCTCCCCATTCCCTCAGAGTTGTCGGCGCAGAAGCACTGCTGCGTTGGCGGCATCCGACCTTGGGGTTACTGACCCCTTCGTCGTTCGTTGACTTAGCCGAAGAATCTGGAATGATCGTTCCGATTGGTGAATGGGTCGTGCGACAGGCTTGCACAGATCTGCGCCAATGGCTCAATGAAAAGCACGTTGACCGTCAATTCGTATTGCACATCAATGTTTCACCGCGCCAAGTTGGTGATTCACGATTCGTGGAAAAAACATTAGCGGCGGTCAAGGATGCGGATCTTCAACCCCAACATATTGCTCTTGAGTTCAATGAAAAAATGCTGATTCAGGATTCTGGTTCGACGCTGCGAACATTGCAGTCGATGAAGCGCTTTGGATTTCGTCTGTCAATAGATGATTTTGGTACTGGCTATTCGTCGCTGTCGCATTTGCGGGTATGCCCAGCCGATTTCCTCAAACTGGATGGCTCATTTGTTCGCTCACTGGGTGAGGACGAAAATGATGACCCGATCGTGCGCGGCATTATTCAATTGGCACATAGTTTGAATATGGCGGTGATCGCCGAATGGGTCACGACCGATGCCCAAATCTCTCGTTTGCGACTCTTGGGCTGTGATCTTATGCAGGGTTATCGCATTGGACGCCCCGTTGCTGCCAATGACTTTGGTATCTCAGCCACTACGGTTTGAGATACCACTATGTCTGATTTCGCACCTCCAGTTCTCCCCCGTTGCTATCGCCACTCCAATATGCCGACTGGGCGCTCGTGTACTCGTTGCGCCCGTCCGGCCTGCGGCGACTGCCTCCAGCCAGTAACAATAGGTAGCCATTGCCCAGATTGCATTAAGGCCGCTCGCCCTGCTCCAACAGTGCGCGCTAAAGATTGGAACGCCACCCAGCAGGCTTTAGTGACTCGCGTTCTCATAGCGATTAATGTGGCCGTTTTTCTTTGGGTGCTCATTGGAGATAGCAGCACCGCAGGATTCGGCAATCAAGTTTCATCACGCGAAGTTGATCTTGGCCTCAATAAGTTGATTTTGTCGTATAACCATGAGTGGTATCGCCTAGTGACATCGGGCTTCTTGCATTTCGGCATTCTGCACATTGCGATGAACATGTATCTGCTCTACCAGTTAGGGAATATTCTTGAACGGCCGCTAGGACGTCTGCGTTTCGGCCTGCTCTACTTCGCCTGTTTATTGGGTGGATCACTCGGTGTGATGTTGATCAATGCAAATAGCACTGGGCTGCATGGTGGAGCGTCTGGTGCGGTCTTCGGTCTGATGGGTGCAACAGCAATCAGCATGCATCGTCGCGGTATCATTATTTTTCAGACTGGCATTGGTGCAACCTTGATGATAAACTTGCTCCTGACTTTTACGATTCCCGGAATTTCGATTGGTGGGCACGTTGGAGGCATTCTCGCTGGCGCTATCTGTGGCAGTGTGATGCTTGCGCCACCATCAAAACCACAGCCATGGTGGCTGAGCTATCTCGCCCCACTAGTAGTGATTGTGGGCTCTCTCATTGCCAGCGTCATGCTTGTTGGCTAAAAAGCATTGTCCGCCTTACCCCTGCAGTAATTTTTGTTTGCGACTTCCCCTCGTCAATCTCGGCGCATACCCGCCACGACAAGGAGGTCCCTCATGTCCCAATTCAATAACCAAGCGCATTCCACTATTCCCACATGTGGCGTTGATCCCATTTCATCGGCTCACATCGCTGCTCATCTAGGTCGCGCCTTGCAGTTCGCGTCGACGACCGATGATCTCATCGTCATTCCTCTTGACCCCGCTTATATCGGTCACGGTGTTCTGCTCTTTGAGAGTGGCACCAACTACCTCAGTAACATTCGCGACATGCTTGAGGTTTGCCTTGACGCCAACGAAACTCCTTACGTTGTCTTCTACTCAGTGCGTCAACACGACATCATGGACGAAGATGATCATCTCCAATACCAAATCGCCAACGCTTGGCTAGAGAGCAACGGCGTGCAACTTGTTGACTGGTTCGTGCTAACTAGCCGCAGTATTCGCAGTATCCCTGTCGAGTTCGGTGACCCTTGCGAATGGCCCGATTGATCTCCTCAGACGCCACACTTTGTGATCTTCTTTAACGCTGTCGACCCTTACGAACCTTGAGGGCAATGGGCTTAGCTTTGGAAGCCTCGCCAATCAACTGAGTGCCGATCGCGCCGATTCCGATCACTGTGCCAGCGACGATCAAGTTCACTATCCAAGAAGCCATGCCGAAAACCTACCTCACACGCGCAACGCGTACCCCGTCAGGTAGTGAAATCAGTGTGCACAGCCACAACCCGACCCACAGCCTCCGCCAGAGCGAGGAGCGGGAGCAGGAGTCACGGATCCCGCTGCAGTGCCCACCGAGGCAAAGACCGACAACAGACGAACCGCATTCTCGTGACCATCTGGGCATGTGGCTGGGTCACCAGCCTCGGCCATGGGGCGACGAACTTCAAAAGTGGTCTCACATGTTCGGCAACGGAAGTCGTACGCAGGCATACCACTGAGTGTAGGCATCTGCTTGACTTATGACATGGTTCAAAGTTCAACCGCTCCCAGCCTTTCGTCCACCCACCCCTCATCGTCCACTGACCTAGACACGCGTCTTGATGAAACCACGCAAACTGGTGAACCCGTCAGCGCGCATATCGTCAAAGTTGAACCTGGAGAGAGCGCCCAAGCCAAGGTCATGGAAGCGCGCATTTATGGATCCCCATTAGAAGCCCTCTGCGGCCATGTTTGGGTTCCATCTCGCGATCCAAAAAAGTTGCCATTGTGCGAAGACTGCAAGTCCATTTACGAGATGTACCGCATGATGAATGATGGACTCAATGAGCAACCCACCGAGTGAACTGCGGATTCGTCAAGCAGTTCGCGCGCTCATCATCACCCCCGAGACCCAAGTTCTTTTAGTGCGCTTTGAGTTTCCCACTGGTACACGCTGGGCGTTGCCAGGTGGAGGTCTTGATCCCGGCGAAGACCATGTCGCAGCATTACGCCGCGAACTCGTTGAGGAAGTCGGTTTACACCACGCCGATATCGGTCCGCATATTTGGACTCGAGAGCACCAAATCCCATTTATCAATGGTCAGTGGGATGGACAGCGTGAGCACATTCATCTTGTCAAGGTGCCGTCAACTTTCGCACCCCAACCGACATTGGATTGGCCAACTCTCAACGCCGAATATGTCTTTGAACTGCGTTGGTGGAATATCGCCGAAATCGCTCAAGCGTCTGAGACGACTTTCGCTCCTGCAAAACTCTTGCAACACATACAAAATATTGTTGAGCAAGGCGTGCCTACTCATCCCATCGACGTTGAGGTCTAGAGTTCACTCGTGCCCGATCTTCATTCCATCATCACTTTTGCGATTGCTTCAGTTGCTCTCTTACTGATTCCTGGGCCTGCGGTTATCTATGTTCTTAATCGCAGCGTGTCGGATGGTCGAGAAGTTGGGCTTGCAGCGGTTGCAGGTCTTGAACTCGGAAACTTCGTTCACGTCATAGCAGCAACAGTTGGTCTATCGGCCATCCTCGCAACATCAGCTACGGCATTCAATATCGTCAAACTTTTAGGCGCAAGTTATTTGATCTTTGTTGGTATTCGAACATTGCTACGTCATCCACAGCAGATTGCCAGCGATTCGACATCTGTTTCCCTACGCCGCTCATTTACTCAAGGAATCATTGTTAATACCTTGAATCCCAAAGTCGCTTTGTTCTTTTTGTCGTATCTTCCACAGTTCATTGATGCTGATAAGGGAGCTGCCTGGTCCCAAGCCCTCGTCTTAGGAAGCACCTTCGTCTTCATTGGCTGTCTCACCGATGGTATGTACGCCATCACAGCAAGTGCTTTACGGGGAGTGTTACTGAAAGGACGCACACTGCCCTTTGTTCAGCGCTATGTGGCTGGCACAGTGTTCATCGCCCTTGGCATAGTTGCTGCTACTACTTCTCCTTCAGCATCAAAATAGTTTTATCTAAAGTTGCGACTACTCATTGTCGCTGGAACCGTTAACGGGGCGATCACTTCGGCGATGATATTGACCACTCCTTCCACACGTTCTAAACGTCCGCGAATGAGTAGTGCTCCAGCCCCACGAGCCACGGCGCGAAATCTCTTCCAACATCCAACGGAGACGATGACATTCATCAGTCCGGTCTCATCTTCAAGACTGATAAAGGTAACGCCCTGGGCCGTACCTGGTCGTTGGCGATGGGTCACTAGACCAGCGACCCACACCTTGGTTTGCTCAACGATCAGTAATTGATCTGCGGGCGTTACCCCCATCTCGTGAAGTTGTTCGCGCAAGAACTTTGTGGGATGCCCAGTTGGCGAAACACCCGTAGCCCAAATATCAGCTATCGCTATCTCAATTGGCTCCATACCTGGCAACGTTGGGGCCTGCGTGCCGGTCGCTAGACCCGGCAAACGATCACGACGCGATTGAGCAGCAGCACCTACAGCCCATAATGCAGAGCGTCTCTCAAGACCGAAACATTCGCCGAATAAACCACCAGTGGCCATCGCTTCAAGTTGCGACAATGTCAGTTCATCAACCCGTCGCACCAAATCTTCAACATCCGCATAATTGCCATTCAATGAACACTCATTTTCAATCTCTTTCGCCAACTCGACACCGAGACCGCGTACCGAACTTATGCCCAATCGCACTGCGAAACCGCCATGGCTTTGAGCACATTCTTCTAATCTCGCATCTGAGCCAGAAGCCAGAAGATCGGGAGTACGCACCACTACTCCGTGTCGACGCGCATCTTGGGCTAGAGAGTGTGGACTCCAAAAACCCATCGGCTGAGCATTCAGTAAGCCAGCGTAAAAAGATGCTGGCTCATGCAACTTCAACCACGCCGATGAGTAGACCAAGTAAGCAAAAGAAACGGAATGACTTTCTGGAAATCCATAACTTGCAAAGGCCGCCATCTTGTCAAAGATCTCATCTGCAATAGCGCCAACAATCCCCCGTTGCGCCATACCGTCGTAAAGTTGCTGGCGCAACATCGCCATGCGCTTCCGACTGCGCTTTGAGCCCATTGCCTGACGCAACTGATCGGCTTGAGAAGGCGTAAAACCAGCAATATCTATGGCCATCTGCATCAGTTGTTCTTGAAACAACGGGATACCTAAAGTTTTACCGAGGCTATTTTCTAATAACGGATGTAAATACGTTATTGCTTCTTGCCCGTTGCGACGACGAATATATGGATGCACCGAGCCACCCTGAATCGGTCCCGGACGAATCAGCGCCACTTCTACGACGAGATCATAAAAGCGCCTCGGTTTTAGTCGTGGCAAAGTTGCCATTTGCGCGCGTGACTCAATTTGAAAAACTCCGACCGTGTCGGCGCGACACAACATGGTGTACACATCATCGTCTTGGGGCAAAGTTGCCAAATCAATCGTCACCCCTTTGTGTTCTTGCACTAGATCAACAGCACCATGTAACGCCGACAACATTCCCAGCCCAAGTAAATCAAACTTCACTAAACCAGCTGCCGCACAGTCCTCTTTATCCCATTGCAAAACACTGCGATCTTTCATTCGTCCCCATTCCACTGGACACACCTCAATCACTGGACGATCACAAATCACCATTCCCCCGGAGTGGATGCCCAAATGTCGCGGTGCATCTTCAATTTCAGCGGCAAGTTCCAGAACGAGGGGCGGAATATTGTGATCTGGACGACCATCTGGACCCGTGCTGGCGGTATCTGTCTGAATAGTGCGCCACATATCAATCTGTTTCGCCCACGCATCTTGTTGACCTGGGGCATATCCAAGTGCACGTGCCATATCGCGCACCGCTGAGCGCGCCCGATATGTAATCACATTGGCTACTTGTGCAGTGTGATGGCGACCGTAACGTTGAAAGACATATTGAATGACCTCTTCACGACGACCACTCTCAATATCAAGATCAATATCTGGTGGACCATCACGGTCGGGCGAAAGAAACCGCTCAAATAGTAAGCCCAAGGACACCGCATCAGCCTTAGTGATACCCAACGAATAACACACTGCACTATTGGCGGCACTTCCGCGACCTTGACAATAGATATCGGCCTGCAAACAAAACTGCACGATGTCCCAAACAACTAGAAAATAACCAGCAAAGCCGAGTTGTTCAACAACTGCAAGTTCATGATCAATGGTGCGCCAGGCGCGCGCTCTGATGCTCAAATCTTCACCCGCGTGAGGGCGCTCTCCGTAGCGGCGGGTTGCGCCAACTTGAGTGAGTTGGCGAAGAAACTGCATTTCATCAAGACCATCGGGGCATGGATAAGGCGGCAACTTGGGTGCCACCAACGCGAGATCGAAAGCCGCTGCCGATGCAATCTCTGCGGTTAGTTCAACGGCACCGGGATAACGTGCGAAATGTCGTGATTGTTCGGCTCCACTACGTAAATGAGCAGTCGCTGCGGCCGGTAAATGGATATCGACCTCACTGAGGCTGCATCGCTGATTGACGGCTGCCATTGCAGTGGCAAGACGACGCGCTGACGGAGTTGCGTAATACACATTGTTCGTCGCCACACAGGACACATCACAGCGGGCAGCCAACTCAACAAGGGCGTCGTTGCGCGCTGAGTCCAGTGGATCACCATGATTCCATAGTTCAACTAACACCCGATCGCGTCCGAAGGCAGCGACCAGTCGTTGCAACTCACGCAATGCCGCATTTGGACCAAGTTGCATCAGCGTCGCTGGTACGACACCTTGTTGACAACCGGTGAGCACCCACCAATGCCCGCTCGCACTATCGCTCAAGTCTTCGAGCGTGCAACGCGGGTCACCTTTACTGCCCGCTAATTGCGCCAGGCTCAAGGCCCGCGATAAACGAGCGTAGCCAGGCTGTCCATCTGCCAAAATCACCAAACTGTGCGTAGAGTGCGCTGACTGAACTGTTACTTCGCTACCGAACACGGTCGGCAAGCCAATATTGCGCGCCGCTTCAGAAAAACGCACAACGCCGTACAGGCCATTGAAATCTGTGAGGGCTAAAGCCGTCAGTCCTAGGCGTTGGGCCTCATCGGCGAGTTCTTCAGGGTGCGACGAGCCGGCCAGAAAGGAGAAATTGGAGTGGCAATGGAGTTCGGCATAGGCAACCATGTTTGCAGACTACCGAACATATGTTCGTATTCACAAACACGATCTTTACTAAATCAAACCTTCAGCCACAGCCATCTCAATCCACGGAATCACCTCGTCGAGCAACTCATCCAAAGTGGTCAGCGCCTAATCATGCACGTACATCCAGTGAATCTCTGCAGTTCGAGGTCTCGGCACTGGGCTCAAGGGTTGAGATTTTCGGCTTCCGATAGATTGCCGTCATGGCATTAAAAATCGCTGTTGTTGGAACTGGTTATGTCGGCCTCACGACTGGTGCCTGTCTTGCACATCTCGGTCACCAGGTCGTATGTGCCGACATTGATCCTGAGAAAATCGCCTCATTACGAAATGGACTCATCCCGATTGTTGAAGATGGTCTCACAGAGTTGGTCACCCAGGGCCTGGCCTCAGGGAATCTGAGCTTTGTTGTTGGCTCAGCTGACGCTGTTCAGGACTGCGAGATCGCCTTTCTTTGTGTCCCCACCCCACAAGGTGATGATGGGGCCGCTGATCTCTCCTATGTTCAAGCCGCTTCAGAAGAAATTTCAGCGTCTCTCCCTTTCGGTGCCATCGTCGTTAACAAATCCACAGTGCCGGTCGGTTCAACAAAAGTCGTTGAACGCTCACTTCAGCGACCCGACATTAGCGTTGTATCAAATCCCGAGTTTTTGCGCGAAGGTTCAGCAGTCCACGATTTTCTACATCCAGATCGCGT
>CAMAYS010000041.1:0-16325 GCA_945862545.1 Bifidobacterium breve
GAGTATCCGTTGGTGTAACCAAAGAGAAATCCTGCGGCAAAAAGATCGCCCGCACCAGTGGTATCAATGACTCGGGGAACATCTTGCGCGGGTACGTCAAGCACCTCGTCGCGAGTAATGATTGATGCTCCGCGCGGTCCACGCGTGATTACTGCTAGAGAACTATCACGTCGCACCGCGTCTACTGCATCTTGAAAACTCTGCAGTTGATACAGCGATAACAACTCCTCTTCATTTCCGAACAAAATATCAACCTCATCAGTCACCAACGCTCGGAAATCCTCACGGTGACGATCGACGCAAAAGCTATCTGAGAGACTCAACGACACTTCCCTCCCTGCTCCATGGGCAACTCGAGCGGCATGGCGAAAAGCGGCCTTGGCATCGTCACGATCAAAAAGATAGCCCTCCATGTAGAGCACTTTTCCGGCAGTCACAACACCGACGGCAACATCAGCAGGTTCCATGAAAGACGACACTCCTAGAAAGGTATTCATCGTGCGCTGGGCGTCGGGGGTCACCACGATAATGCAGCGTCCGGTAGCGATTCCATCAAGCGGCTGTCCTGGGCTGAAATGCACTCCGACCGCCAGCAGATCGTGCCCGAAGACTTGTCCTAAATCATCTTCACTCACTTTGCCGATGTAGGCAGCCTTACCTCCAAAACTTGCGACTCCACAAACTGTGTTGGCTGCTGAACCACCGCTCATCTCCACAGCGGTCCCTATAGCTCGATAGAGATGATGCGCACGATCACTATCAATCAAAGTCATCGAACCTTTAACCAAAGATTGTGCAGTAATGAAGGCGTCATCAGCCTCACCAATGACATCAACTAAGGCATTACCAATACCGACAACATCGTAGATCGGAGCATTTTCAGACTGTGTGGACACGATCTTCTACGCTACTCGGCGAAGTAGCCACGAAGAAGGTTTCGTATACTCCTGCTGCATCATTCAACGCTACGCTCAAGCAATGAGTAGTAATTCCCCCAAGTTATCTGGTCCTGAAGATCAACTGGATCCGTATCGGTTACCACGACATATCGTTCCTCATCGCTATGAGATTGAACTTGAACCTCAGTTAGCAGAGGCCACCTTTACTGGTCAGGTCACTATCACCGCTGAAGTCATGTCGTCAACCCGAATGATTGTCCTCAATTCCAAGGACCTAGAGATCATCTCCGTCTTTGTTGATGGTCTCCCCTCACCATTCCGATTGGACCCAGAATCTGACCGCCTACTCATCGGCCTACTTGAAGATTTACTTCCTGGCACAGCCATGATTGATATCACTTTCACGGGAACCCTCAATGACAAGTTGCGCGGCTTCTACCGCAGCACCTACACCGACGAAGACGGCACTACTCAGGTCATCGCCGCGTCGCAGATGCAATCCACTGATTGTCGTCGGGCATTTCCTTGCTTTGATGAACCCGATTTCAAGGCTGTGTTCTCCACAACCCTGGTGACTGATGCTGAGCATATGGCGATCAGTAATGGTCCAGAGATTTCGCGAACTGTCCTTGAACGCTCGGGGATTCAGAACAAAGTCGCCGTGAAATTTGCGGACACGATGTCAATGAGCACCTACCTGGTTGCCTTTATTGTCGGAAGACTTGAGGCGACGCAGGCCATAGATGTTGATGGTGTACCTCTCCGCGTGATCCACGTACCGGGAAAAAGTCACCTCACCGATTTCGCATTGGATGTTGGCGCTAAAAGCTTGCGCTGGTTCGTTGACTACTACGGCATTCCATATCCCGATGCCAAAATTGACATGGTTGCATTACCTGACTTCGCTGCCGGAGCAATGGAGAATGTCGGCTGCATCACTTACCGCGAAAGTTTGCTGCTTGTTGACCCAGCCACCAGCACGCAAGCTGAACGACAAAACGTGGCCGATGTCGTGAGTCACGAATTGGCACACATGTGGTTCGGCGACCTTGTCACGATGACATGGTGGAATGGCATTTGGTTGAATGAAGCTTTCGCTACTTTTATGGAAGTTGCAGCTGTTGATTCTTTTAAACCTTCGTGGGAACGATGGACAAACTTTTCACTTTCACGATCCGCCGCCTTTGAGGTGGATTCATTGGTCAACACTCGGTCTGTGGAATTTGAAGTACGTTCACCGCAGGATTGCGAGGGCATGTTTGATGTCCTGACCTATGAAAAGGGCGGCTCACTGCTACGCATGCTTGAGCAGTTTCTTGGTGAGGAGCGCTTCCGCGAAGGAGTGCGTCACTATCTGCATAAACATTCCTACGCCAACACCGAGACCAGTGATCTTTGGGATTCCATTGAACACGCCGCCGCTCAACACGGCAGCGAACCAGTGCGCGAGTTGATGGATTCATGGATTTGGCAACCGGGTTACCCTCTCATCACTGCCGAACTCAATTCGACTGGCAATACCCTGACATTACGTCAACAACGATTTTCTTTTGATCACGATTCACATGCACTCACCCAAACATGGCTCGTTCCGATCCATATCCGCATCAATGATCAGGTCAGCAAGCATCTACTGATCGGTGATTCACTTGAGATCGAGGTCGCCGATTCGCACGCCACAATCGTGGTTAATGCTGGAGGCCACGGCTATTACCGTGTCGCCTACGCCCCCGAACTGCTCGGTCGCCTGAAGGGTTCGGAGATTGCATCTCTGGCGACGATCGAGCGTTACAGTTTGGTTGACGACGCTTGGAATGCGGTCGTTGCCGGACGATTACAGGCCATTGAATTTATTTCACTAGTTGAAGAATTTTCTTCCGAGCGTGATCTCGCAGTTTGGCAAGCAATTGCCATAGGTCTTCGCAGTTGTGCCCGCCTGATGAGCAACACAGAATTACCGAAATTGGAGAGTCGTATTCGCTCACTGGTCGCTCCAGTGCTCACTGATATTGGCTGGGAGCAAGGGGCTAACGAAGATGATCTGCGCGGTAAATTACGCGGCCTTCTCGTGACTCTGCTGGCGATCAATGGAAATGATCTCACTGCTCAAGAGCGTTGTCGCTCCATTGAGTTCCGCCATGAAGGTAGTGACCAGACCATTCATCCGGACTTGCTTTCGGCGGCGACAACTGTCGTGGCCAGCAGTGGCAATGAGGAAGATTACGAATATATGTTGAGCAAATTTCAAAGTGCTGAGAATCCGCAAGAACAATTGCGATATCTCTATGCCTTAGCCGAGTTTGATGATCCACAACTACTTATTCGTACCTGCAATTTCGCCTTGAGCGGAGAGGTGAAAAACCAGAACGCACCGTTTGTCTTGGCACAATGCATGAAGGCGCGAATCAACGGACGCCTGGCTTGGGATTTCATCCAACATTTCTGGGATCAAGCTCAAGAACTTTTCCCGATCAACACCATCGTGCGCATGGTGGGTACAGTGCAATTTCTCAATACTCCCGACGCCGCGAACACTGTTCAATCATTTTTTAGAGAACATGATATTGCGCAGTCAGCCAAAGGCCTGCAACAAATCTTGGAGCGGCAAAGAGTTAATACTGCTTTACGCTCGCGCGAGGAATCTCGTCTGAGCGCGCAACTGTAACGAGCGTTCCATCTGGCCGAACTCCAAGGGCTGAATAACCTTCAAAGTGGTGAACCCAGTTCAAACCATGCTCGCCCAACACGCATGCAACCGTAGCGAAGGCATCTGCCCAAGTGAGACTAGGTCCAGTGACCGTCACGGAGGACCAATAATGACAACTCTGGCCAGAACGCGGATCTACTAAGTGAGAGGAACGTTCAGCGATACCCGAGGTTGCTACTGCCCCTCGCTCCACAGATAGGCCCATCACCACAGCGCCATCATGATGTGGATCGGCAATACCAACTTTCCACTCATGCAACTGCGTCGTCTCATCAAGTGGTGGGTCGCCCAATTGCATATCTCCGCCTAAAGAGACATACCAATGTCGTAGGCCCGCAATGTCAAACTGGCGAGAAGCACGCTCAACGGCCCAACCTTTGACAAATCCTGCAGGATCCAAAGAACCATCCAATCGATGGGCAGAAAATGCGCCCTTGCTGATTCCTTCCAGGTAAAAACAGGCATCCAACACATCAATCACTTCACGAGATGCGTCCAAAATGTGAAGATCGCCCAGATTGATTCGGCTGATCTCGCTAGTTTTCTGAAATGTTGAAAACATCGATTCATAGATCGAGAGCTCCTTGAAAACGCTGCTGATCACAGCGTCAATGGACTCCCGCGATGCATCGTCATGCACATGAACACTGACGACTGAGCCCATCATCGGCTGTGAGCGAATGACCGGCCGAGCCTGAGTTGTGGTCATCTGACGACACCATCGATAATCGCTTGTAGCGATTTCTTATAAGCCTTACTGGTGTAAGTCGCCCCCGAAATCGAATTAAACGAGGCGTTTCCAGAATGTGCGGACCACTGATTCAGTAAGGGAATCGCCTGATCATTGATCCGAACAGATTTGCCATCAGCCGTCGGCCAAACGATTCCTTGTGCAGAGCACACCAACCCTTGACCATCAACTGAGGCCTGAACCTGTACTGGGCCATACTTTGTAGAAATCGTTGGACCAACGATCGTGGCACCGCAAACTGCGGGTGATGGTGGGACCGTGGTTTGCACGGGCGGTGGGGCAGTCGCTGTCGCACTCGATGGTGGAGCAGTGACCCCCGCACTCGACGGTGGAGCAGTGACCCCCGCACTCGACGGTGGAACCGTAACAACGATCACAGGCGTCGTCGTTGCAGGGGAAGCTTCAGTGTTCAGCGGTGGGCCGCTGCCAAGATCTATACCTGTGCTCGGACGATCCAAAGCAGCCAACAAAAATCCGCTGGCGCCAATCAATGTCAAAGTTGGTAAAACTCGGCGGGAAAATGTTTCTTTGCTCATTGATTACCACCACACATGCTCAGAGTGAATACGGCTCGTTGGAACTCCGGCGGCCTTGAGGCCAGACCGGGCGGCATGCAACAGACGATCTGGACCACACATGACAACCGCCCGTTTCGCGATATCAGGAATCGCCGCAGTCAAGACTTTGGCAGAAAAGGGATCACGCACGGCAAGCTTTGCGGTAGGACCAGTCAGAGTCAACACTTTTCCACCAAGACGTTCGACAGCCGTCTTCAGTTCTGCAAAATGCAATAAATCTTTTTCACTATGAGCCCGATATAAAACAACAGGTTCATGATCTGGTCCTAAACGTTGAACCATTGCTAATACTGGCGCCACGCCAACTCCTCCGACTACAAATAGTGCTTTGGATCCCTGCAGAACTTCTGGAGTGACCACACCGAACGGACCTTCTACAATGACCCGCGTCCCGACCTTCAGATTGTTCATTAAGTGCGATGCTTCTCCACGATCCTTAATAGTGAAACGCAGTTGGTCAATCGTCGGTGCTGCCGACAAGGAGTATGGATGCGACTGCCACCACAAGCCCTTTCTCAGGGGTCGAACAAAACAAAACTGCCCAGCGTCACCATGACGATGCGCTAGCGCACTGCCGGAGACCTGAATTGCGACGGTTTTGTGTCCGACACTTTCGATTGATGTCACACGCAATGGACGGACAAAAGCCCTGAGAGTTCGACCCCATCGCGCGACCACCATCAGGGCAACCACAGCAACATGCAATGAAACCCAAAACCAGCGCGCCGCAGTATCGCCAGCCAAGTCTGTTCCGAGATAAATCTGATGACCAAATGAGATGGCCATGCCAAGATACGCAAGTAAATGCACGAAATACCAAGTTTCATAAGCCATCTGCTGACGAATGGACTTCAACGAAGAAATGGTCACAACGCCAATTAATAGAGCACCAACAAAAGCCAAGGCCATATACGGGGTACGACCAGTGAGATCAATGACGGCATTCGTCCAACCAGAATCGCTTGCCCAAGCAACCGTGCCAGCAACTACGTGAATACCAAGCAACAAAGCCATAGATTCGCCCAAAATACGATGCCAAATGAACATTCGGTCAAGACCGAATCGACGCTCAAGGGATAACGGGCGCCCGACAAGAACGAGCGCAAGGAGAGCGACCGCTGAGGCCAAAAGCCCCGACAACGAAGTCACTGATGTCCAGGCCAACGTCCATCCTTGCGAAAGATTTGTCATTCCGCCGTGCACAGACCACATTCCGACGACACATAATCCGTAGGCAGCCAGCACTGCGGCGATATCAGAATCAGACAACCGACTTGCATCTGGTCGAGTCATCGCTCGGCCTGGTGGTGATGCTATGGCTAGCTCCTCAATCCGATCATGTTCAGATAACAAAGCACTTTCCAAAGTCAAGAGATCAGTCATCGTCTTCAACTTCGTACTCCTCATCGTCCTCATCGTCTTCGTCTTCATCGTCGTCGTCATCGTCGTCATCGTCGTCATCTTCATCTTCATCTTCGTCATCGTCTTCGTACTCGTCATCGTCATCATCTGTGACAATGCCCGATATCCCGCTAGCGGGTTGTGACGCAGAAGTGGTGCTCATACTGGAGGTCGGTGCAGAGTCTGTGCTTGGATCTAGCTCGGTGACAATGGGCAGATTTTCAATCGTCACCTCAGGCCCTAATGCCGTGGTGCTCACGGTTAGGGGATCCTCGTTTTTTTGTGCGGCGGGGCTAGATAGCGCTAACGAGACACCTACTCCCCCGATTAAGACAGCTACGACTGTCCCGACAAGGGTCAAACTTTTCTGATTCAACATCTGATTAATGGCCATGGCAGTTCTCCTTTGAACGAAATACATCGTGACGGATCAGAATAAGAAAAGACGCAAAAATGAGTAATACCTGTGTAAGAAAGGCTTTCTTACACAGGTATTACATTCAGCCTCTATGGTGAAGGCGTGGCCCTCAGCGACTCCTCACACATGGCGAAAATCTTGATCGCCGAAGATGACCCTGGTATTCGCGTCTCGCTGACTCGCGCTCTCACATTTCAAAACTATGAGGTCATCGCCGTTAACGACGGCGCCAAAGCTCTTGAAGCAGTGGACGAGTTCAATCCAGATCTCGTCATTCTTGATGTCTCAATGCCATACGTCGATGGATTAACGGCCTGTCGCCTCATTCGTCAAAAACATCAATCACTACCGATATTGATGTTGACAGCGCGTCATGAAGTGTCAGATCGTGTTGCTGGTCTCGATGCCGGCGCAGACGATTACGTTGTCAAACCATTCGCCTTAGAAGAACTTTCGGCTCGGCTGCGCTCAATGTTACGACGCACTCTGGTCCCAGCTGATACAGCAAATCTTGTCGTGTCAGATTTGGTTCTTGATCTACGAGCAAGAACCGCGCATCGAGGCCAGCGTGAACTCATTCTCACCAAAACTGAATTTGATCTCCTTGAAATTCTCATGACTAACGCTGGAATCGTCCTTGAACGCGATGTGCTCTATGACCGCATCTGGGGCTTTAATTTTGAAACTGGCTCGCGCTCACTCGATGTCTACATCGGTTATCTGCGTCGCAAAACAGAAGAAGGTGGAGAACCACGCGTCCTACACACAATTCGTGGTGTTGGCTATGTCGTCCGGCCACCAACGGGCTCAGATTGGCAGATACAGGAATGAAACTACGCATCGGAATTAGCGGATCAATGGCGCTCGTCGCAGTTCTCGTCTCAGTTGCGGGATCACTATCCGCCTATACGTCAACCGACACCGAACTATCACAGAACATTGACGCCAATCTTCTAGACGCTGCAGTGCGTGTCCTTGAAATACCGTTGGAAGGGAATGAGAACGAAGACGAAGATGAAAACGAAGACGAAGATGAAAACGAAGACTCGCCAATACGGCCGGACCGCCAAAGCGACCTCTGCCCCCTCGCACTTTTGCAGCCGATTGATGCAGCCCAACTGATTTATTCAGATGGAACGGTTGAACTGTGTTTCACCGATTCACCGCTACTCCCATTCGACGATCAGGACATTGCCAAAGCCAATGAATCTGATCTTGATCTTGAAGACTTAAGACTCGATACTGTTTCCGTCAACGGAACCCAATTGCGGGTCATCACCGTTCCGTGGACATCCACCGGAGCCTTGCAATATGCCCGCGACTTGTCAGAGATTGATGAAGTCTTGATGGGGCTCAAGGTGCGACTTTTCCTTGCTGGATTGTTTGCCACTCTTGGTGCTTGGATCCTTGGTTGGTTCATAGCCGGGCGTCTGGCCCGACCGATTCGTCGACTAAGTGTTGTTGCTACTGAGGTAGCAACAACAAGAGATCTGAGCATCAATGTTCCCACGAAAGGTGCAGGCGAGGTGGGCGAACTCGGACGTAGTTTCTCGTCAATGATGACCGCCCTATCGACCTCGCTGGAGCAACAACATCGTTTAGTCAGCGATGCCAGTCATGAACTGCGAACTCCTCTCACTGCCTTGCGCACCAACGTTGAGTCACTTGAGTTATTTCAGGAGATCCCCGAAGAAGAACGACGAGCGATGATTCGTGACATTCGCCTTGAGGTGGAAGAGTTAGCGACCCTCACTGCCGAACTCGTCGATCTTGCAACCGACCAACTTCGGAGCGCCGAACCGATGGGAACAGTTGATTTATTGACGCTCACACGTGAGATCGCCGAGCGCGCACGTCGCCGAAGCGCGCGCCCGATTACAGTTATTGACGGTGGCGGCAACGCAGTTGATGGACACGCCAATCAGCTACTTCGTGCTATTTCCAACCTCGTCGATAATGCGATCAAATACAGTCCCGAAGGATCGCCCATTGAAATCACTGTTGATGGTGGGGTCGTCCGAGTCCGAGATCATGGTCCTGGCATTAAGGACATTGACCTGCCACACATTTTTGAACGTTTCTATCGCTCACAAGAAACTCGTAGCGCCCCAGGTTCGGGTCTTGGCTTGGCCATAGTCGCCGATGCGGTGAATCGTCATCACGGCGTTGTTTTCGCCGCTAATGCCAAAGATGGTGGAGCCATTGTCGGCTTCGATTTGCCCGAACCATAAATCTTCGCCAAAAACCGACTACGGTTTGTAGTGCTTTAGCGGATTTTTCCGCCAATATGAAGGAGATAGACCATGTCCGAAGCTTGGATCATTGATGGAGTTCGTAGCCCACGCGGACGAGGCAAGGCAACGGGTTCGCTTCATCACATTCACCCCCAAGAACTCTTGGCGCAGGTTCTCAATGCATTACAGAAGCGCGTCGGCTTTGATACTTCTGACGTAGACGATGTAATCATCGGTAACGGCAACAGCGTGGGCGATCATGGGGCGTGTATCGGTCGTATGGCAGTGCTCGCTGCCGGATGGCCAGTCACTGCACCTGGCGTCACTATCAACCGCTTTTGTGGTTCTGGCCAGCAGGCCGTGACCTGGGCGGCAATGGGAGTTCAGGCTGGACACCAAGACCTAGTCATCGCTGGTGGAGTCGAGTCAATGTCACGTTGGCCCGCTCCCGAGGGTGCCCCAGACTTCACCTCAGGAAACGCTGCTCTCCGAGAATTGTTTCCCATGGTTCCACAAGGAATTTCTGCAGACTTGATCGCCACCATCGGTGGTTTTACGCGCGCCGATGTCGACGAGTTGGCATTCATCAGCCAACAACGCGCCGCAATTGCTCAAGCCGAAGGCCGTTTTGATCGCAGCATTATTCCAATTCTCAATCCCGATGGAACCGTCGCATTAGCCAAAGATGAACACCTGCGTCCTGAGACCACAAGGGAATCTCTAGCCGGTCTCTCAGCCTCATTTGAGCGCCTCGGTGCGCACAAGTTTGCCGAGTTTGACAGCACATTTGATGAGATGTGCCGACAGGTCTATCCCGAAATCAGTTCTGTTGATCATGTTCATCATGCCGGCAACTCCTCAGGAGTCGTTGATGGCGCTGGAGCAATCATGATTACCAGTCCCGAATATGCCAAGGCACACGGACTCAAGCCGCGCGCAAGAATCATCATGTCAGCAGTTGCTGGAGCAGAACCAGTGATCATGCTCACCGCACCAGCGCCAGCGTCAAAGAAATGTCTAGAGCGTGCGCGAATGACTACCAAGGATATTGACCTATGGGAAATCAATGAAGCCTTTGCGGCGATCCCACTGCGCGCCATGCGCGAACTGGGAATCACCAACGAGAATGTCAATGTCAATGGTGGAGCTATCGCACTTGGTCATCCAATTGGTGGCAGTGGGGCAATGCTGATGCAGACCGCACTGGACGAACTTGAGCGTCAAGATAAGCAGACCGCACTCATCACGATGTGCACCGGTGGTGGCATGGGAACAGCCACCATTATTGAACGCATGTAGCAGGAACTATTCGCGAGGCAAGCCAAGAACTCTTTCGCCAACAATGTTTCGTTGAATTTCAGTTGAACCTGCATAAATCGTATGTGCTCGGCTGAATAAGAAAGTGTGCTGGAAATCGTGCTCTATTGAGCCTTCATCATGCATGATCAAAGCGTCCGCTCCAAGTAAGTCAACTTCTAATTCGCCGAGACGTTGATGCCATTTCGACCAAAACAATTTGCCGATAGAACCTTCAGGTCCTGGTTGTCCCCCGTGCATAAAACGCGTCACGTTTCGCATTCCTGACCAACGCATAATTTCTAGTTCCCCGTAAGCGCGAGCAAGTCGCTGTCGCACCTCAAGATCATCAGCAAGTCCCTGTTGTACCGCCAAGGCACGCACATTCTCAAACTCTTTAGCAAAACGTAATTGCTGAGCCATAAACGCGGTACCGCGTTCAAAGCCAAGAGTCCCCATTGCGGTCTTCCAGCCATTGCCGCGTCCACCCACGACCATATCCACAGTCGTCGTGGCACCAGTAAAAAAAACTTCACAGAAATGATCGTTGCCCGAGAGATCTTTTAATGGCCGAACCTCAACCCCTGGCTGATCAATCGGCACCAGCAAATACGACAATGCTTTGTGAGCTTTTTCTTCAAGTTCGGTGCGACACAAAACAAAAATCCATTGTGCAAACTGAGCTTGGCTGGTCCACACCTTTTGACCATCAATCCGCCATGTGTCGCCATCGAGAACTGCTGTGGTGCGAACTCCCGCCAAATCCGAGCCAGCACCAGGCTCACTAAATCCCTGGCACCAATATTCGTCGCCACGCAAAATGGGAGGCAAGAACCTGGCTTGCTGTTCGGGCGAACCAAAGGTGATCAGAGTCGGCCCAAGCAAACCTTCACCAAAGAAGCCGGCTCTTTGGGGACCATTAGCCAAGGTGTACTCCTGGGCGAAAACCAACTCTTCGGCGACGGAGGCTTCTCTTCCTCCAAAGGCCTTGGGCCATGTCAAACCCAACCAGCCAGCGCGACCGAGCTCTTGCTCCCAGGCCACCCGCACGTGCCAATCGTGTGCACCCATTTCCGCCGAGGTACCAAGATGGCGATAGTCGCCCACGAGGGTGCGGTTCAACCACTCGCGTACTTCATGGCGAAATTGGCTCGCCTCGGCCGACTCAGAAAAGTCCATGACTTAGTTTCGCCTGAAAGGTCCCTGTCGGTGAAATCGGGGCTTGAGGTCTAGGGTCATTGATATGGCGTCACCCAATTCCCCAGATTTATTTGATCTCACTGGTCGTACCGCTCTCATCACAGGTGGAAGTCGTGGGCTGGGTAAAGAGATGGCGCTCGCCTTCGCCCGCCAAGGCGCAGAGATCATGATCGCCAGTCGATCCATCGAGTCCTGCCAAGAAACAGCCGCCGAGGTCTTTCAAGAAACTGGTCGCCGTTGTATTCCATACGCCTGCCATGTGGGCCGCTGGGACGAACTTGAAGGTTTAGCAGATGCTGTTTGGAATGAATTTGGAGGCCTTGACATTCTCGTCAATAATGCTGGCAAATCTCCGTTGTACGACAAGGTCATCAATGTCAATGAGCAGATGTGGGATTCGGTCATTGGCATCAATCTCAAGGGACCCTTTCGTCTCACAGCGCTACTTGGGACGCGAATGAGCGAACGGGCCATGCACCTCGGACGCAGTGCTTCAATCATCAATGTTTCGAGTGTTGCCGCAATCCACCCAACGCCAGATGTCATTCCCTACACCGCCGCCAAGGCAGGGCTCAATGCCATGACGATCGGATTTGCTCAGACCTTAGGACCTCATGTCCGTGTCAACTGCATCATGCCGGGGTCATTTCGCACCGACATTAGTAAGGCATGGAACTGGGACCTTGTTGATCAAGGAATGAAACGCATCGCCATGAAACGCGTTGGTGAACCCCACGAAATTGTCGGTGCTGCATTATTCTTAGCCAGCGATGCCAGCAGTTATATGACGGGTTCCGTTTTCACCGTTGATGGCGGTATTCCTACATGATTTATTTGAACTCCGACAAAAGGACAGTGCCATGGCTCTGACTCATGAAGAAAAACTTGACCATCAACGGCGCTTCGCCGAAGCAACGAATACAAGCCGACCAGATATCACCATGGCGATGTGTGTTCCCGGTGCATTGGTGTGGCATAACTTTGATGACAAATCCATCCCCTACGAGAACACTGGCAAGACCTTGACACGGATGCACGCGATGATTCCCGATTTACGTTGGGAAACACGCAGCGTTGTGATCACCAGTGACGGCTGGATCTGGCAAGCGGCAATCATGGGAACAGCACCTGGTGGGGAATTATGTGCCCATTCCTGCATGGTCGTGACTCTGAACGATGACGGACTGATCACCAAACTGGACGAATATCTCGACCCAGCGCAAATGGCACCGCTGCGCAGTTAACCGCTACTTGTCAGCGAGTAAAACCGCTCCATAACGGTCAAGTGATTGATTCGACGCCACGAGATGTTGTGCGGAGCCTTGTGCATCTCTGAAGCATCGTTGCAACGGACTTGAGTTAAACAATGCGCCGGCGCCGGCAAAACTCATCAATCGCGAAATTGCAGAAACTGCAGTCTCTGTGCAATACGCAGTCATGGCAGCAACCGCTGCTTCACCTCTGGCGGTGAATTCTTTGCCATTTTCCATGGCATCGTCAACCGTTGCAAGAGTAGCGAGTGCATGAGCTTGCACGGCCTGTAGTTGTTGTGAACTCTTCCCGAGTTCATATTGAAAGGCACCGCGATCTGCAAGCCGCCCGTCAAAACCTCGCGATTTACCGCGCGCATAGACAACAAGTTCATCGATGAATCGATTGCACACACCAAAGGTAAAACCAAGATTCTCGCCAGCAACAAAGATTGTGTAATTCAAGCCATAGATTGCCCCACCACGTTTTGCTGGTTCCATCGGGTCCACTGTTAATGCTGTCGGAACAAAGACGTCTTTCGCAGTGATTGACACGCTCCCGGTTCCCTTGAGTGCCATCACATTCCAGTCACCATGCACCGTCGCATCTGCTGTACGAATAACTGCGAGAGTGACGGTGGGTTGCTCGACAGCTTCAATTGCAGTCAACATGGCCCAGTCGGCGTGGCGAACCCCACTCGCATAATTCCATGTGCCATTCATCAGCACCCCGCCGTCGACACGAGTAAAGGTTCCTGTCGGTAGCGCCACAGCAGCTAGGAAAGGCGACGGGTCGGAACCAAACAGCAAGTCAATCCCCTCATCGCTGAGACGTGACCCCGCAGCAGCTGCCGCACCTGCATGATTAAATCCAGTCCATGCTGCCGTCGGATTTGAGTAGCTCAAGGCGGTGAAATAGCGACATTGATCGGCCAACAACAAGCGATCGCCGCCGACTTCAAGTGGCGCCTTGATCATCGGCACGCGAATCTGTCGCATGAGATCTACTAACGCTTGCGGAGCATCACCCAGTTCTTCGGACTCCGCTGCAGTGGCATCAAACTGCGAATGCAGGGCAGAAATTTCATCAACTAACTGTTCAATTGATCGAGCCGCATATTGCGCAACCCGTGTTGTCATCGTTGTCATTAGAACACTCCTTCGTAACTGCCACCATCAAGTTGCAGATTTTGACCACTGATATATCCCGCTTGAGCCGCACACAGGAATGCAAAAGCATCACCAAATTCCTCGGGGCGACCAAGTCGTCCTGCTTTGATCGAGGCAATTTGTTGGGCTCGGGCTTCTTCGTATGTGATGCCTAAAATCTTCATTGCCACATGAGCCATTTGTTCTTGACGAGCAGTGTCAAATCTCTCGGGCAAAAGTTGGTTAACGGTGACGTTGTATTTGGCAAGATCCTTAGAGAGACCCTTGAGCACACCAGTCAGTCCAAGACGGGTTCCGTGCGACAGACTCATCAGCGAGTTGGGCGATTTCACCATCGCAGAACTCACCGCCACGATACGACCGAAACCGCGATCTCTCATGCCAGGGACGACACGTTGCAGTAGCGCTAGCGGACCCGTCAGCGCTTGACGCACAGCACTATCCCAGTCATCGCTTTCGATGTCAAGAAAGGCTTTAGGAGATGGTCCTTGGCCATTCAACAAAATAATGTCTGGTTCAGGGCAGGCAGACATGAGTTCATCTTGCACACTCGTAGTAGCCGAATCACCCACAACTCCACGTGCCTCGATGTGATAACGAGACGTTAGTTGCGCGACTGCTTCATCAACATCTGCGCTTGTGCGACCATTGATGACAACGTTGGCTCCTTCGCGAGCAATGCTTTGCGCACACGCCCACCCGAGCCCACGACTTGAGCCAGACAAGATAGCCCAACGACCTTTTATTCCCAGGTCCATCGCCGTGTTACTTCAGTCCGCTTGCTTGGCGACCAGCCACAATTGCTGGAATATCAGACGGTGCGAAGAACTCTTCTGGCGGATCTTTTGGACCCCATACCGAAAAACCAGCCGGTCCATCTTCACCTTCCCAATCGAGACGGCAATGATCGCGGTCCCAACCTTTTTCATCAATGATCTGATCCATATCAGAGAAAAATTCAAACATATTGCCCGAAGGATCGCGTAAGTACCAAAACACATTCGCCCCAAGATTGTGACGGCCAACACCGATAATGCTGGAAACTCTTTCGTCTTTCAATGCGGATGTTCCCGCTAATCCCACGGCATCAATGTCGTCAACTTCAACTGCGTAATGATTGAGATATGAGGTGGGGCCAGGTTGAATCATTAAGTTGTGGTGGTCCGACTCAACGCGCATAAAAGTCGCAAAACCTTTCATGATTTGATCAGAGACGCGGTACCCCAGAATATTTAAGTAAAAGTCCGTTGCTTCGACAAGATGGGGTGTACCGAGAACAACGTGACCGATCCGGCGCACCACAGGAGATTCAGTATGTAACACCGCATCTGCACGAGTATCAATACGATTTTGTTGGCCAGGACCATTGAATGCTCTGGACTGTGTCGGCGTGAGGGGATGCGGCGAACCAACATCAATGACAATCGCGTGGCCGAAGATTGGGTCGATACATCGCAATGTTGTGCTGTCGAAAGTGGCTGTGACTCCAGCATCTGTCAGGCGCTTTGCGATCGCCGCAATGTCCGATTCATTCTCACAACTGAGATGCATGGAAGAAAGATGGCGATACGGCGCCTCTGCGAGATTCATTTGCACTGGTCGATCGGGTGTGCCAAGGACACCATCGGCCGTCGCGTTCATTCCGTGCTGCAACCAAAACTCAAAAAGTTCTTGCGGGTTCGGCACCGATATTTGAATATCCAATAATCCGTTGAGCGCCATGTTTATGCCCCTTTCGCATAGTCACTGACACGGCGACAATGATTGACCATTGTGCCGAGGCCAGAGATTGTTGTTGTAATCACATCTCCATCTTTGAGAAAGTTTCCGGTTGCTGCGCCAACACCATCTGGCGTGCCAGTGAAGATGATGTCCCCCGGAGTCAGTGTGGTCACTTGCGACAGATATGCAATCAGCGTCTGAACATCAAAGATCAGGTTTTTTGTGCTGTCATTCTGGCGAGTTTCACCATTTATTTCAGTGACTAGGTGAAAATCATTGAGATCAGAGAAATGGTCGGTTGAGTAGACGAATGGCCCGATTGGTCCAAACGTATCGAAGGATTTTCCTAAGTCAAAGTGCGGAGGTTGGGCCGCGAACTGCACAATCCGATCAGAAATGTCTTGGCCGATCGTGACACCAGCAACATGGTTCCAGGCATTTTCTTTCCCAATATCCTTGCCACCAACTCCGATCACGACCACCAGTTCAACTTCGTAGTCAACACCATCAGATCGCATCTCAATATCTGAATGTGGGCCGACCAAGCAGGACGGAAACTTTGTAAATACCAAAGGGTTAGTGGGGAGTTGCATTTTTGATTCCTCGGCATGACTCTTGTAGTTCAGTCCGATGGCAAAACAATTTTTCGGTCGAGGAACTGCAGCGCCAATTGTTTCAGCGGCTACTCGTCCCGTCGGT
>CAMAYS010000042.1:0-15838 GCA_945862545.1 Bifidobacterium breve
TTTCAGAACCTGTCGTGCGTTTTGCTAAGACATTTTTACAAGGCACGATGCTTCTTCAAGAACTCTCGGACTCCATCTTCGGACGTGATCTGCGACTGATTTACCAACCACTCGCCGATGCCTTCTGCAACGATATTGTTGCCCGTGAAAATGTTGTTAAATAGCCGACATCAATAAAGACGAATCACCAGTAATCGCTGCCACAAGTCCATCAGTGGCTGGCATCAATTGCTCACAAAAAAAGCGTGCCGAAGCAATTCGCTCGGCCACACAGCCCGCACCCACTTCATCTAAGGCTTGAATCGCAATGACAGCAGATTCGGCCAGTAAAAAGCCCGCCGTCAAAGTGCTGATCAATCGCAAGTACGGAGTTGCACCCGACAATGAATCGATCGGGTTCCCTGAATGATCCGCTAACCAAGTCGTGGCCACACGAGTGGCTGACAAGGTCTTGGAGAGCGCTACCCCAGTCGCATGAAGTTCGCTATGTCCTTTGAGTTTTTCACACAATGCATCAATAGCACCAAGATGTCGCTTGACAACCTCGCCACCGCGCAAACCAAGTTTGCGACCCACAAGGTCCATCGCCTGGATCCCATTTGTGCCTTCGTAAATCGTAGTAATTCGCGCGTCGCGGTAATACTGAGCCACTCCGGTCTCTTCAATGAATCCCATACCACCGTGAATCTGTACCGCGAGTCCTGTGAGTTCAACACCCATGTCGGTGCCCCAACCTTTTGACATCGGCGTCAATAGTGCTGCCAAATCAGAAGCCCACTCGCGCTCGGCAGGGTCTTGATGATGTGCAGCAACATCAAGACAAGCTGCGTTCCAATATGTCAAACGTCGCAAGGCTTCAACCGTCGTCTTCATTGTCAACAACATTCGCTTGACATCTGGATGATCAATGATCGGCGATGACTCGCCTGCTGGAGCGCCGGGGGCACGGCCTTGACGGCGATCCTTGGCGTATTGCAAAGCATGTTGATACGCCCGATCCCCGAGGCCTAATCCCTCGACACCGACCGACAGCCGAGCCTGATTCATCATCGTGAACATGTATTGCATGCCACGATTTTCTTCGCCAATAAGAAATCCAATCGCACCACCATTATCGCCAAAAGACAACGAGCATGTTGGGCTGGCGTGGATGCCAAGTTTGTGTTCAATAGCGGTGCACACGACATCGTTTCGGCGACCCAATGAACCATCGTTATTCAACAGAAATTTAGGAACAATGAAACAAGAAATACCCTTAGTTCCAGCCGGTGCATCAGGCGTGCGCGCCAAAACTAAATGAATAATATTGTCGGCCATATCGTGTTCGCCAAAGGTGATGTAAATCTTGTTGCCGAAAATGGAATAAGTCCCATCACTATTGCGTTCAGCCTTAGTGCGTACCGCTCCCACATCGCTACCGGCATCGGGCTCAGTGAGATTCATCGTCCCCGACCATTCGCCCGTCATCATCTTGGGGAGATAAGTCATCTTTTGGATTTCGGTTCCGTGATGAATGATGGCGTCAATGGCTCCCTGCGTCAAAGTCAGTGACATGGAAAAAGCCATATTGCAGGCGTTCATAATTTCTTGAATCGCAATGCCGACCATCCACGGGAAACCGCCACCACCGAAACCCTCATCAAATGGAACTGCTCCCCAACCAGCGTCCACAAAGTCCTGGTAGGCCTCGGTAAAACCTGGGGCCATGGTGATCGAATGATCAGCATTTAACTTCACGCCATGGGTATCACCGATTTTGTTCAGAGGGGCGATTTTTTGTTCCATGAAACGAGCCGCTTCGTCAAGCAGATCACGCACGACAGACGAATCAGCGTCAACGAATCCGGGCAAGGTCATCAAGCGATCAAGCCCACAGACGCGGTTGAGGACAAAATCAATATCAGTGAGAGGCGCTCGGTAATCGGTCACGCCACAACTTTAGAGGGATATCTTCAGGCACCCGTGAGTGAGCG
Source organism: Bifidobacterium breve (assembly GCA_945862545.1). Classification (GTDB taxonomy): domain Bacteria; phylum Actinomycetota; class Acidimicrobiia; order Acidimicrobiales; family Ilumatobacteraceae; genus Casp-actino8. The sequence continues at coordinate 1,974 of CAMAYS010000042.1, forward strand.
CCAAGAAATTGGCGAAGCAGCGGTGACTTGTGTCGGTGTCATGCGCAATGTGGCTTCGGGAACCATGTCGGCGATGGCGCGTCCCTCAGCGTAGTGATGCACGTTGCCCACACCTTTGAATAACTTGGAGCGCACTTCAACAAGATCATCGGGGGAATGAGCGTCAAAGAAACCCCACATTGTGAAAGCGATAGTTAGATCGTGAATGACTGGGGCGCGACTGAATAACGATGCTCGTCGCAATGCAATGTTCAGGCATCCGCGCACCGCGTCATCACTCGACACGCCACCAAGCAAGTGCAAACGAGGTCGCAAACGATTGGCAAGCAATAACGCGTAACCCTGATCAGGACCCTGATAGCCGAGGTGATCACCCGCAGGTTGGAACCCTTCAATATCTGTCGGTCGATCATTGGTCCATGATGCTGGTGCCACATCTGGCGAGCCGTAGACACGGGTGACATCAAGGACTGGGGTCGGAGCGAACTTTGGTGCAGACATTGTTTCTACCGTATTCGCTCAGATGCCCGAGTGAAGAAGTCCATAGATTAAAGATTCTTCAAGGGCCCTCCACGAAGCCTCAATGATGTTCGAACTGACGCCGATTGTCGTCCACGATCTATCACCATCGGTGGCATCAATCAACACACGAGTGACTGCACCCGTGGCAGTTGCCCCGTCCAAGATGCGTACCTTGTAGTCGGTCAGGTGGATGCGATCAACCTGTGGGTAGGCCTGCGAGACGGCAGCCCGCAACGCAGTATCTATAGCGTTGACCGGTCCGTTGCCCTCAGATGTATGAACATGACGCGTAGCCTCATTTTCTGGCCCCACCCACACCTTGACCGTGGCCTCAGTCGTGAATTCACCATCCACTGTCTCATCGGTGATGACGCGCATCGACTCGACTCGGAAAAATGATTGCTTCCAACCCGTCGCTTTGCGCATCAATAACTCAAGCGAGGCATCGGCTGCTTCAAAGTGGTAGCCCTCGTGCTCCAAGCGCTTGAGATCCTCGATGATCTGATTAATCGCTAGGGGCTCAATGGTTAAACCAAGTTCTTCGGCTTTGATAGTGATCGTGGCCTTACCCGCCATCTCGCTGACGATGAAACGAGTTCCATTGCCAACTAAAGAAGGATCAACATGCTCATAGGCATCTTTGGCGCGGACAATGGCGCTGACATGCAGACCAGCTTTATGAGCAAATGCGCCGCTACCAACATAGGGAGCCTGAGGATTCATCGGACGATTCAATACTTCGGCCACATGATGGCTGACCGCAGTTAAATGTTCCAAACGCCCTTCTGGCAGACACTGGTAGCCGAGTTTTAACTGCAGATTGGGAATGACAGTTGTGAGGTTGGTGTTACCAGTGCGCTCTCCGAGACCATTCAAGGTGCCTTGCACGTGGCGCGCACCGCTGAGGACTGCAGCCATGGAGTTAGCAACTGCGCAACCAGTGTCGTCATGACAATGGATACCGATGATCACATCGTTGCCCACATGACTCTTGACTTTCGCCACGATGTCTTGGACCTCATGAGGCAAACTTCCACCGTTGGTATCGCACAACACGAGATGGCTCGCACCTTTGATCACGGCTGCTTCTAAAGCGCGTAAAGCAAACTCTTCGTTGTTCTTGAAACCGTCAAAAAAATGTTCCATGTCAACCAGGACGCGCCGCCCATTGCCCTTGAGATATTCAACTGAGTCAGCAATCATCGCGATGCCTTCATCAAGCGTGGTCTGCAAAGCGTTGATGACGTGATAGTCCCAACTTTTGGCGACGATACACACCGCGCTTGTGCCGGCATCGATGAGGTGACGCAAGGTGGGATCATCATCCACTTTGCCTTTGGGGCGACGTGTTGAACCGAAGGCAACCAACGTGCTCGTCGTGAAATGCAACTCTTTGGCGGCGCGAGCGAAGAACTCAATGTCCTTCGGGTTGGCACCAGGCCAGCCACCTTCGATGTAGTGCACAGCGAGAAGATCGAGTTGCTCGGCAATGCGCAGCTTGTCTTCTACGGACGCCGACACACCTTCAACCTGAAGGCCGTCTCTCAATGTTGTGTCAAAAACTTCGATCATGTTGCTCATGGGTTTTCTTTCTCTATGAGAGTTCATTCCAAGAAACAGAAAAGCCGCCCGGTGGGCGGCTGACTGCGCACGAGAATGAACTCGTGCGCTAGCGAATAATGATGATGGCAGCAGTGTTCCACGGAGTAGTTACGGCGTTCATCGGTTATCAGTCAACAGGATTGAGCGCCCCGAGTCAACGCCAAGCCCATATTTTTCGGTGTTTGGTCCCTCGACACCTCTGAAAAGATAAGGTTCGGGCATGACCGAACCGAAGCGAGACCTCCCTCCAGGTATGCAAGAACAGCTTGATCTTGGCTATACCTTTGGCGGATTAGCGACCTTTGGGCAGCGCCCCTTTCTCACCGAACCCTCCCAACTTGATGAATGGCAGCCCCATGTCGCCATCGTTGGAGCGCCTTACGACAATTCGACGACAAACCGCCCTGGCGCCCGCTTTGGTCCCCGAGCAATTCGCTCGCAGGCATATGAGCCGGGCACCTATCACATCGACCTAGACATCGAAATCTTTGATTGGCTAGAGGTCATTGACTTTGGCGATGCCTACTGCCCTCACGGTCAAACAGGTGTCAGCCTGGCGAATATCAAAACTCGTGTCGCAGAAGTTGCCCGCCGTGGCATCATCCCCATCACTCTCGGCGGAGATCACTCAATCACTTGGCCGGCTGCTTCAGCCGTAGCCGAGGCTCGCGGTATTGGAACTGTCGGAATGGTGCACTTTGATGCCCACGCCGACACCGCCGACATCATCGCTGGCAACTTGGCAAGCCATGGCACACCCATGCGTCGACTGATTGAATCCGGAGCGATACCAGGAAAAAACTTTGTGCAAGTCGGACTACGCGGTTACTGGCCGCCCAAAGAAGTCTTTGACTGGATGCGCTCTCAAGGTATGCGTTGGCACACTATGGATGAAATTTGGCAACGCGGTTTTCAAGCAGTGATGCGCGATGCAGTTAACGAGGCCCTCGAAAGCGCTGAAAGTTTGTACATCTCTATTGACGTCGACAGTTTGGATCCGGCGTTCGCTCCTGGCACCGGTACACCCGAACCAGGTGGCATTTTGTCCTCAGATTTATTGCGCATGGTTCGCACTCTGTGTCTTGAACACAATGTGGTGGGCATTGACATCGTTGAAGTGGCGCCGGCCTATGACGTCAGCGAACTAACAGTCAATGTGGCTCATCGCTTGGCCTTTGAATGTTTGGCTGGTCTCGCTGCGCGTCGCCGCTCCACGATCAGTTAATTACTTGACGAGTTCGCACCAATGGGCATACTTGGCTTCTTGACCGCGCACAACGCGACCATACATTTGACCAATCGCAGTAGTCGCCGGTCCAGGCGCGGGTACTGCACGATCATCCACTGATGACACTGCACTGACTTCGGCGGCAGTACCGCAAACAAAGATCTCATCAGCGATGTAGAGATCGCTACGCGCAATATTGTCAATGCGCATGTCGATGCCCATGTCGCGACCTATCGCCATCACTGAACTCTGAGTGATTCCCTCAAGCGCACCAGCAGTTAATGGCGGCGTCAAGATGATTCCATTGCGCGAGCAGAAAATGTTTTCGCCCGTGCACTCGGCGACGAGTCCATTAGGAGCCAACATGATTGCTTCGTCATAGCCGGCGCGCAGTGCTTCAACTTTTGCCAACGAGGAGTTCACATAGTTGCCGACAGTTTTGGCAGCAGGTGGCATGGTGTTGTGATCATGACGGGTCCATGAAGAAATCTTCATGCGCACACCCTTGGTCAACGCATCATCACCCAAGTACGCACCCCATGGCCAACAGGCGATCGCCACGTCAACCGTGCACGGCAAAGTGTTCAGTCCCATTTCGCCGTAGCCGTAGTACGCCAACGGACGCACGTAACACGATGGCAAGCCAGTTGAAGCCACGGTGTCTTTGGTGGCCTGAATGAGTTCTTCAACGGTGTAGGGAATCTCCATACCCATGATGTGAGCGCTGCGGAATAAGCGTTCAATGTGCTCGGTGAGGCGGAACACAGCCGTGCCCTTGGATGTTTCGTAGGCACGGATGCCTTCGAAGACTCCCGTGCCGTAATGCAAAGTGTGGGTCAACACATGAACTTGCGCTTTATCCCAGTCGACGAGTTCGCCGTTCATCCAGATTTTCGGTGTGGGGATCAGTGTGGGCATGATGAGTTCCGTTCAAGAAGTTGCAAAGATCAGAGTAGTTGATGGTGTGTTTATTTCAGCCGACAATTCGCGAGGCGATAATGTCAGCAATTTCACTGGTACTTCCTGTTACTGGATTGGCGCAGGCAGCCCGAATACGCTCGGCAGCAGGCACTTCACCCAAGAAATCGAGCATCAAAGCAGCCGACAGGATGGCTGCGGTTGGGTTGGCTTTACCAGTTCCCACGATGTCTGGGGCCGAACCGTGTACGGGTTCAAACATGCTGGGACCAGTACGCGCAGGGTTGAGGTTGGCCGAAGATGCCAACCCGATTCCCCCAGAGACTGCCCCACCGAGATCGGTCAGGATGTCGCCGAACAAGTTGTCAGTGACGATCACGTCGTAGCGATGCGGGTCTTGGACGAAATAAATGCAAGCCGCATCGACATGGTTATAGGCCGTACCAACCTGTGGGTATTCGGCCGCAACTTCGTTGAATGCTCTTTCCCAAAGGTTGCCAGCAAAAGTTAAAACATTCGTTTTGTGCACCAAGGTGACATGACGACGCTCGCGCTTGGCCGCTAATTCAAAGGCGTAGCGAATGCAACGCTCAACACCCATACGGGTATTCACGCTCCCCTGAGTCGCCACTTCATGAGGCGTGCCTTTACGCAACACTCCACCTTCGCCGACATAAGGACCCTCGGTATTTTCGCGAATACAAATGAAGTCGTGGGGCTGAGTGTGACCCGGAGCCGTGCCGATGAATGGACGTTGATTGATATACAGGTCAAGTTCGAAGCGCATTTTCAGCAGAAGTCCACGTTCAATGACTCCAGGCGGCACATCGGGGGTTCCTACTGCTCCAAGCAGAATCGCATCGAAGGACCGCAACTGGTCAAGGACCGCATCCGACAAAATTTCCCCGTCACGCAAGTACCGAGCACCACCGAGGTCAAAATCGGTGGTATCCAAACTGACCCCTGCGGCGCGAACCACTTTCAGGGCCTGGGTGATGACTTCGGGTCCGATCCCGTCTCCGCCGATCACGGCGATGCGATGCGCTGATGTTGATGCCATAAGTCCCATATCGTACGGGGCTAAACGGAACATTCAAGACAAGCCGCACAAGGTTTCTCCCCTCCCGTTACCCTGTGGGCATGGCCCAGGTACATCACCTCACCAAAGCGGCGCTCGGTCGCCTCGAAGAAGAACTCCATGATCTGACCACCCGTGGTCGTATTGAGGTTGCGGACAGGATTGAGCGCGCCCGCGAAATGGGCGACCTGAAGGAGAATGGCGACTATCACGCTGCCAAAGACGAACAAGGGCACATGGAGGGTCGGATCCGCCATCTGGAGTCGATCATTGAGAATCATCAGATCGTAGAAATCGAAGAAACTGATTTAGTCGGCCCAGGTCGGCTTGTGACTATGTCAATTGAAGGCGACCCACAAGAAACGTATTACTTGGGTTCGCACGAAGAAGGATTTGACAAATCTCGCGCTGCCACAATGACCCCAGAATCACTTCTCGGTCAGGCCATCAACGGCAAACGCCTCAACGACATCGTTGAATACGAAACTCCGAACGGTATGAAGTTGAGCGTGACAATCATCGCTGTGGAGCTGCCCTGAACGACGACACAGGAATACCACCGCTCCCACCAGGGCGCGACATTGAACTTCCGGGCCGCGGAACAACGTTCATTCGAGAACTACCGGGACCACACCCTGATGCCCCTGTTCTGTTGTTATTGCACGGATGGACTGCGAGTGCGGACCTCAATTGGTTTGCTGTGTACTCAACCCTCGCCGAACACTTTCGCGTTATCGCTATGGACCACCGTGGCCACGGTCGTGGCATTCGCACGTTCGCACCATTTCGCTTAGCCGACTGCGCCGACGATGCCGCTTCATTACTCAACGAACTCGGAATCAACAAAGCCATACCAGTCGGATATTCAATGGGCGGACCAGTCGCACTTTTGATGTGGCGACGCCATCGAGACATGGTCAACGGATTGATGTTGTGCGCCACGGCTGGAAGCTTCTCTCATAGTCGCGGTGAGCGGATGGCGTTCCTAGGGCTGACAGGTCTCGGTGCATTGGCGCGGTTCACGCCAAGCAGCGCCCGTGTATTTTTGACCGAACGACTTTTCTTGCGGCGAAAAACTGGCAAGTGGGGACCGTGGGCCATTAGCCAAGTTGAACTCCATGACTGGCGCATGGTTTTAGAAGCAGGTCATGCGATCGGCGCATTCACCAGTCTTGAATGGCTCAAAGAAATTGATGTTCCGACTTCACACATCATCACTTTGCGTGATCCAGTAATACCTGTGAAACGTCAACTTGCTTTGTTTTCCGGAATCACAAACGCGCATGCTGTACGCATTGATGCCGAGCATGACGCAATCGTGGCCCAAGCGCCTCAAATGGCACAAATGATTATTAACGGCGTGCACTCAATTATTGAACGCTCCGATTCAGCAACCGCATGAAGCACCCACTACGCAACGTCATTCTCTTAGTCAGCGGCAGCGCACTCGTCGTAGCACTCCGCAGTCGACAAGGCAAGAACAAACTTTCGTCGGCGATTAAGCGCGGATCAATGTTGACTCGAAACACGGAACTTGTTCGACTCGGGGCAAAGGTCGGAGCCACTTATGCCTCGGCATCAGCGCGCAAAGTCTTTTCTTCAGCAGAACGACGCGTGGAAATTGATCATCAGACGGAACTCAAAACAGCGGCCCAAGTTTCCGAACGCCTAGGAAACATGAAGGGGGCGCTCATGAAATTGGGTCAAATGGCCAGCTACCTTGATGATGGTTTACCCGCACCGATGCGCGCCGCTCTCTCGCAATTGCAAGCTAGCGCACCACCCATGTCAAGTGATTTGGCCGCCCAAGTCATTGAGCGCGAATTAGGTGGAGATCCTCACAAAATATTTATCGAATGGGATCCAATCCCCATTGCTTCGGCTTCCATTGGCCAAGTACATCGCGCCGTTATTCTTGACCCGAAGACTGGCAAAGAATGCGCCGTCGCCGTCAAAGTGCAATATCCGGGTGTCGATAAAGCCATTGATGCCGATCTCAAAAATGCTGACCTCTTAGGCGCTCTGCTGCAACAAGGATTCAGTGGTCTTGACCCGAGCGACATGGTGCAAGAGGTCAAAGAACGCATTCGCGAAGAACTGGATTATTCGCGAGAGGCGCACAACCAAACAATTTTCGCCAACTATTACAGAGGGCATCCGTACATTAATGTGCCAGAAGTTTTGCCGACCTTCAGTACCTCACGCGTGCTTACGAGCGAATTAGTCAATGGCATGTCTTTCGCCCAGTTGATGGAGACGGATCAGGAACAAAAAAATCTTGCCGGGGAGTGTTTGTTTAGATTTGTTTTTCGCAGTCTCTATGGAATGCACAAATTCAATGGTGACCCGCATCCTGGTAACTACATCTTCCATGAAGATGGTCGCATCACGTTCCTTGACTTCGGTTTAGTCAAGCACTTCACTGACACAGAGATGAATACGTTCATCTCGATGGTGAAATCTGCAGCCTACGAAAGTGACATTCCTGCTTTTCGTCAAGTACTGGAGAACGCTGGAATGTTGCAACTCAACGCACCCGTTGAAACCGATGAGGTGGGCACGTACTTTGGACGCTTCTATGAGCCCGTACGCCAAGATCAGGAAATCACTTGGACTCCTAGTTACGCAAGTGGAATCGTGCGCCACACATTTGATCGCAGTAGTCCCATCGCTCAATACGCCACTGTTCCCAAACCATTTGTTTTTATTCAACGGATCAACTTGGGTCTCTACGCAATCCTTGGAGAGCTTGGCGCGAGCGGCAATTACCGCGCCATATCAAAAGAAATATGGCCATTTGTTGATAGCCAACCCAGTACTGAAATGGGTCGTCGCGAAGCCGATTGGCTGACTCAATCCCGATAGCGTGACAGGAATGTCATCACGTACCTCACGCTCATTACTCGCCCTCGCAGTTATGTCAACGATGTTCATCGCCTCGTGCGGGAGCGACGGTTCATCGAACACATCGGATTCCATACTCGCAAGTGACCCTGCGGACACGGGTGTTGAGCCGAAGGTGTCATTGCCCGATGAGTCCCCGACAGAATTAGTCATCACTGATATCACCGAAGGTACAGGCGAAGGCGCCGTCTCTGGTGACACCGTTTTCGTGTATTACGTCGGTGTTCTGAGTGAAGACGGAACGCGCTTTGACGGCAACTTTGACGCTGAACCATTTGCCGTCACTCTTGGTGCAGGAGCGGTTATTGACGGTTGGGACCAAGGTCTCATTGGTATCAAAACTGGCGGGCGTCGTCAGTTAGACATTCCCTCAGATCTGGCATACGGAGAGATGGGTTCAGGTGAAGCAATCCCGCCAGACACGGCTATTTCTTTCATCGTTGATGCAGTCGCCATTGTTCCTGCCGTAGATCCTGCCGATGAACCCAAGATCACGATTGAGGGCGGTGCCAATATCACCGAGACTGTCAGCGACGATTTGGTTGTTGGTGAAGGTAATGAGGCGATAGTGGACTCAAACGTTCTTGTGAACATCATTGCCTACCGTGCCGACACTGGCGAACTATTGGTCAGCACATGGGGCGATCCAACCCCAGTGGCATTTGCACTTTCCGAAGGCGTTACTCTTCCCGGACTTGCACAAGGCATCGCTGGAATGAAGGTCGGCGGTCGCCGTCAGATTTCCATTCCATTCATTGACGCCTTTGGCCCAGAGGGGAACGAAGAGATGGGTCTGCCACCGTCCGTCGACCTTATTGTGATTGTCGATTTACTGGCAACTTTCTAGAACTCAGCCGTTAGGTGGCGGTGGAGGTGGAGGTGGAGGTGGAGGCGGATTGCCACCGTTGCCACCCATGGGCGGCATGTTTGCTGCAGCATTTCCAGATTGCGTGGTCGATGTCCCCGCAAAACATCCGATGATGTACGGGAATGCATCAGTCGCGTGATAGCGGTATGTTCCATCGGGCCCGATACGTCCGTTGCACTCGTCAAGAACGTTCGTCTTGCCGGTTGAGTTGTAGGTGTACGCCTTCCACGAATACGAAGTGGGATCACCAGTCATGTCGTAACCCGAAACAAACTGCGCAGTCTGGGTGCAATCGACGTCGAGACAACCGACCGAGTTATAAATCGGAAAACCGTCAAGCGCGTATCCAATGATGAACGAACTCGTGAGATTGCAATACACATCTGCGTACAGCGCGTGATTGTGATAGTCGGCGTTGTAGCCAGTGTGTCCGCCACAGGTATCAAGAATCCCGTTGTATATCGGATCACCAAACGCTTCAGTTGCTGGCTGAGGTCCCTCGGTCGGTCCGTAAATCGGCAATCCAGTCGTTGTGAAACCTAAAGTTCCAAGGACGTCAACAATGCTGGTGGTATTTGCTGCCACAGTTGGCTTGAGCGGAACTTTCCAGACCCACGCTTGTTCAGTCAGCGCGTTCGGAGTCAGTGGCTCGAATGTATAACTCGGCATGCCGTTCGAAGTCACCACAAGTTCAGTGTCGGTACATTCGACGACAACATCAGGCATTGCATATTCTTCGCCAGCACCAATTGATCCAGACAAATCTGGGAATACTGAACTTGGGCACTCACCAAGTGCTGGCAAAGCGCTGTCGGCTGGAACGTCGGGCATTGGAGCCTCGGTGGACGCAACCTCTGCGGTCGTCGTCGTTTGTTCGTCAGTGTTAGCAACCGAAGTCAGTGTGGGATTATCCGCATCTGATGATGAACTACACGCGATCAGAGTGAACGCAACTGCAGCCAAGGCGAGATTCCGAGAAATTTTCATCCCATTAGTCTGACAACCCTGCAATGAATAATTGTTCCTTTGAAGGTAAGAATTCAGTGGGAATTAATCGGACCCACCGTTCCACCATGCCTCCAGAACATCGGGGAGTTCTCCCATGCCGCGCTCAGACATCGCCATCACTTCTTCGGGCTTCTCACTGGTGCGCATCACCGTGACGATCATTGCCTCACCAATCGCCACGCAGATTCGCACCCGTTGGCGTTTTGGATGTTCGCTTGGACGACAGTCAGGTTCTTGATCATTGCCCATTTCGTTCTCAAACGGTGCAGCCCAACCAGTGACGACGAGGCATGCTGCGTGGCACTTCAGGGGCCGAACAGTCTCCATTAAAAGTTCGTAGGGGTTTTCATTTTCCCCCAATAGCGAAGGTACACAGTTTTTGTTGAGGCCATACAGGCGAGCCTTGTCAAGCTTGAACGGGCTGACTAATTCGGCATGGACCAAAAGGTCGATCTCTTCGGCGATGTGCAGGACATCGTCGTAGGAACAAATGAGGTGTGGTGAGGATGGCATGCACCAAGGTGAGCCGCGGAATCACTCCAACGGCGAAGAATCTATAAGAGTCGTTGAAGGCTCCTTGCTGCTCGAACAACTACTGCGCCGTGGCGTTCTCCTGGCCTGCGGGTCAGTCGCTCAATCGGGCCACTCACGCTGATTGCAGCAATGATGTTTCCCTGCGCGTTGAGTACCGGTGCACTCACCGAGGCCACGCCAGCCTCACGTTCGCCGACCGATTGAATCCATCCGTGTTTGTCAGTCCGCTCGCCGGATAAGACATGACCTGCCGAACCAGCGTTAAGGGGTAGCAGCGAACCTTCGGGCACGATCCACCGCAAACCATGTGGAGATTCAAGAGACACTAGACATCGTCGTGCATCACCTTCTTGGACATACAACTGGACCGATTCACCAGTTTTTGTCCGCAAGGAATCTAAAACTGGTCTCGCTAATTCAATAAGTGGCAACACTGCCGAGGCCGCGCGTCCGAGACTGACCAGTCCCCAACCGAGGGCAAAATGCCCCTCATCATCACGACGAATCAGACCATGATCCTCAAGCGCAGTGGCCAAGCGATGAGCCGTGGCGCGCGGTAGCGCTGTGGCTTGCTGAAGTTCAAGCAGTGAAGAGGGCCCGTTCGTTTCGAGCGCGCGTAAGACGGCGACGACCTTGTCAACAACTCCGACTCCCGATATGCTGTCCATACAGCGAGACTACAATCTCACATAGTGAGAAACAACGATATGAGGAAATGATGAGTAACCCCACCACCTTGGCTCAAAAAGTTTGGGATAGCCACGTTGTTCACGCGGCGATTGATGAACCCGATTTGTTGTACATCGACTTGCACCTCGTGCACGAAGTCACGAGTCCCCAAGCCTTTGAAGGGCTACGTATTAGCGGTCGAAAAATTCGTCGCCCCGATCTAACCGTGGCCACTGAAGATCACAACGTTCCCACTGCCGATATCCATCTTCCGATTGCGGACCCGATTTCTGCGCGTCAAGTTGAAGTGATGCGAGAGAACGCAAAAGAGTTCGGCGTCGAACTGTTCTCTATGGGCAACCCACTACAAGGCATCGTGCATGTCATTGGGCCCGAGCAGGGGCGCACTCTGCCTGGCATGACCATTGTCTGCGGTGACAGTCATACAGCAACCCACGGAGCATTTGGTTCGCTGGCTTTCGGCATTGGCACCAGCGAAGTGGAACATGTGCTGGCAACTCAGACTCTCCCGCAAAGTCGCCCGAAATGGATGAGCGTTGAAGTCAATGGCGCCCTACCCGCTGGGGTGACTGCCAAAGACATGATCTTGGCAATCATCGGCACGATCGGAACCGCCGGTGGCATCGGCTATGTCATTGAGTTTCGCGGTTCGACCATTCGCGCGCTGTCCATGGAAGGTCGCATGACCGTATGCAACATGACCATTGAGGCCGGCGCCAAGGCAGGACTGATTGCCCCCGACGAGATCACTTTTGCTTATCTCAAAGGTCGCGCTCACGCGCCCAAAGATGCCGAGTGGGATAACGCTGTCGCCAATTGGAAAACTTTGCGCACTGACGAAGGTGCCAAGTTTGACAAAGAGGTCGTCATCGACGCCAGCACTTTGCTTCCTCAAGTGACCTGGGGAACAAACCCAGCACAGGTTGCCAGTATTGACTCGCCAATCCCATCCCCCGATGACTTCGCTGATCCAACAACGCGCGAAACCGTGGCCCGCGCACTTGAATACATGGGGTTGACACCGGGAACATTGTTGCGCAATGTCAAGGTGGACACCGTTTTCATTGGTTCGTGCACCAATAGTCGCATCGAAGACCTGCGGGCTGCAGCGTCAGTGATGAAGGGTCGCACCGTCACGGTGCCACGAGTGATGGTTGTACCCGGAAGCCACTCGGTGAAAGCGCAGGCAGAAGCCGAGGGCTTGCATGAGATCTTCCGTGCCGCTGGCGCTGATTGGCGCGAGCCGGGCTGCTCAATGTGTTTGGCGATGAACCCCGACAAACTTACGCAAGGTGAGCGTTCGGCGAGCACCAGTAATCGCAACTTTGAAGGTCGCCAAGGCCGCGGTGGACGTACCCACTTGGTATCTCCAGAAGTTGCAGCCGCAACTGCCGTTGCCGGCACTTTCGCAACCCCATCAGATTTAGATTCAGGCAGATTTAATGTGAAGGAAAATTCATGAAAAGTGTTCGCATTCTCACAGGTACCGGAATTCCCTTGCGTCGCAGCGATGTCGATACAGACCAAATCATTCCCGCCGATTGGTTGAAGCGCGTTGAGCGCACCGGATTTGAAGCCGGCCTATTCGCCACCTGGCGCGACGATCGCAGTTTTGTGCTGAACGATGAGCGTTATGTTTCAGCCACGATTCTGGTTGCTGGTCCATCGTTTGGTGTCGGTTCAAGCCGCGAACATGCAGTGTGGGCGATTCAGCAATACGGATTTGAAGCAGTGATTGCACCGAGTTTCAGTGACATCTTCCGCAACAACTGCACCAAAAATGGTTTGGCTCCTGTGGCATTGGCCCTTGATGCGGTTGAAAAGATTTGGGCCGCCATTGAGGCTGATGCGGCAACAGAAATCGTTATCGATATGGAGCGCTTAACAGTCGAAGTGGCGAGCATTAGTCTCACCGCCTCATTTCCGATGGAGCCACAAAATCAGTACCGTTTCTTGAACGGTCTCGATGACATCGGAATCACGATGAGTCATTCGGACGAGATCGCCTCCTTCGAGTCGACCCGCCCAACCTGGCTCACCAACTAATACTGTGGTTAGTCGGCTTGGAAGTCGGCGAGATTGGCCAGCATCGGATTATTGCTGAACACTTCAATTGAATTCGTAATCGGCATCCGCATCGTTCGCTGAAGAATTGTTACTTGAGTGTGCTGGTTATATTCGGCCAAAGTCACAGCCCAACCATCACGACCGGCACGAGCCGTTCGTCCAGAACGGTGCAAGTAATCTTTATTGTCCTTAGCAGGCTCATAGTGAATCACGACAGCAATGTCATCAATGTCAATACCACGAGCCGCCACATCAGTCGCAACGAGAACACTGAGTGAACCTTCAGCAAAACGACGCATCGCTTTTTCGCGCGCAGGCTGCGCTAGGTCCCCATGAATTGCTGCAGCATTAACGCCCAGACCAACCAAGTTGTCCGTGACGCGATCACAGGTACGTTTTGTTTGACAGAAAACAACTGTTTTGCCAGCGCCACGCGCAATAGCGGC